>CAVBFA010000062.1:0-16680 GCA_963594595.1 Oscillibacter sp.
TGCAACTCGCTGATGTAGCAAGAAAAACGAGTTGGCTATGTAAAACTTGGGTTAAATTGACTCTGCATATTCAAAATGAGCCTGTAAATGAGCCTGTAAATGAGCCTGTAAATGAACGGCAGCAAACGATACTGTCTATCATGGAGCAAAATCCATTTATAATAAGAGAAGATTTGGCAAACAAACTGGGTATTTCGCTTGCAACGTTAAAAAGAGAACTTACTTCGTTAAGAAAGGAAGGTTACATTACACGTAGCGGAAGTGATAAAAATGGACAATGGATTGTTGTTTCAAAATAGTTGTTTTCCTAAATTCCAAATGTTCAAAAGAGATTACCAAGGTGCGGACTATGCTATACGTCATCTGTTAAACCCAAATCGGTCATTAGGCCGTTCAATGTAATATATTACAACTGCTTGCAGTCTTTTGTCTTTTATAAGGCGTCTTTTGCTTGTTTTTAGTTCGCAATAGCTCGCTATTACTCATTAAAAGACAAACAAAATCCACTCTTCTAAAAGAGCAAAATACAAGCAAGCCTTAATGACCGATTCGGGTTTAGCCCAAAAATCACTTGCTGACATGATATTTCATCAATATTATTCGCCATTGTAGCAGAAAGTGACTATTTTTGCATAACCGGACAATTATATACAGATATGAATAAAGGTATAAACAGCCTAAAGGTTGTTTTGGCTGAAAAGAAGCGAACTTTAATGAGGTCTTTGTGAATCAGCCTTCACAAGGCTTTTCAATATTTTTTATCCTGTACAAGGATAATGAGCAAAAGAAGATTGATGTTAAGTAAACGGCTACCTTACTGAAATGCGTTTCACGCTTTAACTAGAAACAACATGCTTAGTGAAAGTCAAAATATAGAATACAAAGAATCTTGGCGAGACGAATATCTGAAATGGATATGCGGTTTCGCCAATGCACAAGGCGGTCGCATTTTTATCGGTGTGAACGATGAAAAACAAGTGATAGGTCTGCCCGATGCCAAGAAGATGATGGAAGACATTCCTAACAAGATTGTCAACTATCTTGGCATCGTAGAAGATGTAAACTTGCTTACAGAGGGAGAAAAAGAATACATCGAGATTGTGGTGACCCCAAGCAATGTACCTATAGCCTACAAAGGAACGTACCATTATCGTAGTGGTTCCACCAAGCAAGAGCTTAAAGGACTGGCTTTGCAGCAGTTTATCATGCAGAAGATGGGACATTCATGGGACGACATTCCTGTCTATGGTGCGACCATTGATGACATAGACCGCAAAGCCATCGATTACTTCTTGCATTGCAGCATCAAGGCAGGACGTATAGACGAAGAAGAGGCTGATGCAAGTACAGAAGACGTACTATGCAACTTAGGATTGCTCACCAAAGAGGGTGAACTGAAAAATGCTGCCATTTTGCTCTTCGGCAAGCACGTGAGCCAGTTTTTCCCATCAGCCATCTTCAAAATAGGGCGTTTTCATACTGATGAAAGTGACTTGATAGTACAAGACATGCTGGAGGGCAACATCATTCAGATGGCAAGCCGTGTGGTTGACACCCTTCGCACAAAATATCTGCTATCCCCTATTCATTACGAGGGATTGCAGCGTGTAGAGCAATTGGAAATACCAGAGAAAGCTTTGCGAGAGCTGATATACAATTCACTGGCTCATAAAGACTACACAGGTCCTGCCATACAAATGCGAGTATATGACCGCAGTATCGAATTGTGGAATTACGGATTGCTTCCTAAGGAGTTGACTCCTGCCGACTTGATGAAGAAACATTCATCATTCCCTCGCAACCACAACATAGCCAATGTGTTCTTTAAGGCTGGTTTTGTAGAAACTTGGGGACGTGGTTTCAAGAAGATTAAAGAGGAATTTGATCGTGTCAACCTGCCAATGCCAATAATCGAAGAAAATTGTGGTGGGGTGTTGGCTACCATTCAGCGCAAGACTATAGAAGATGTTATTGCGGAACGTGACGATAATACAAACGGAAAATCAGACAATAATGTCGGTGTAAATGTCGGTACAAACACCCCCGATGTCGGTATAAATGTCGGTATAAATGTCGGTATAAAAACATCGGAAGCCAAGCTGTCAGACCGTCAACGGATTATCATATCCGTAATCAAAGCCAATCCGTTTGTTACAGCCAAGCAAATGTCGGAGACTTTGTCGGTGACATTAAGAACGATAGAACGAGATTTGTCAGTGATGCAAAAAACTCATATCATTAGACATGAAGGCAGTAACAAAACTGGCGTGTGGGTGGTGCTTGAAAAGCCACAAAAAAAAGATTGAGAGGTATGAAAGAAACAAAATCCAAAGATATGGCAGCATTGAAACTCTATCCCGTGGGAATACAGACATTTGAGGATATTATCAATAGAAATCTCCTCTATGTGGACAAGACGGAATATATCTACCGCATGACGCATGGCGGTGGAAAGTATTTCTTCTGGTTCACCACCGGCACTCCTTTTCATCAGCAAACCTTCCATACAATTGGCAGACAATTGCCAAACAGTCAACTGTCTGTTTGTCAGAATATTACGGCAAAAAACCAGATGGTCTGACAGTTTTTTGAGCAATTCATGTTTTTACAGAGAATCAAGCGATATTTACAACTTTTACTCAGATTTATCAACATAGATTAATTTCTCCAACGGGTTATATTTTGGCTGATGATTCTTGGATTTCATTATGGACTTATTCGGGCAAGTGCTGGAGCACTTCCATTTTGGTATATGATAGGATATACTCGATAGAATGTTATCAGATGCTTTTCAGGAAAAAGGGAGTGCCACAAGCACTCGCGAATCCACGAAAATCCAAAATTAAATCCAAAATATTGGTCTAAAATAATCCGTCCTAACCTTCCCAAAGGGAAGGAATATATTACTCCGGTTATTGAAATCAGCCCCCACCTAGCCTCCCCCGAAGGGGAGGGACAGATACCATTGACTGTCTGATTGTAGTTACTGGCTTTTGGATAAGATAAGCGGCGTCTCGGGATAAAAAATAAATGAATTCTGAAGATTTCATTATCAATGAAATCGTATTCTCCGCTCAACTTGCATTATCTTTGGATAAGATAAGCGGCGTCTCGGCAATAAAAATGAAAGTCTTTGGGCCTTTCATTTTGTATTGCGCTCAACTTGCATTATCTTTGGATAAGATAAGCGGCACCTCGGGATAAAAAATAAATAGATTTATTTTATTCTCCGCTCGGTTTGCATTATCTTTGCAGGCAGAATGCAGAGATGGTTGAAAATATTGTTTATCGTCGCGACACTCGCAATGAGTGGCATGACGCCGGCTTTCGCCTCCGGTCATCAGGATGATGACCGGAGGCGGAAAGAGACCGACATGCTCGTGGAACAGACAAACAACCAGCAGGCGGTGCTCAGCAACGCCAACGAACTCGCCCACCTCTGCTGCTCAAGACCTGAGCGCGTGGTGCCGTCATCATCGAATTTCTACAACACGCTGCACTCCCCGGCCAGGCCAAACACTTTGTTTCACATCCAAAAGAATTCTTTCTGCCACTACCGCGGACTTGGCATACGCACATCCCGGCGGATAACGGCAGCGCCCTCGTCAGCATATTATGTGCTGACGCTGCGGCATCTGATTTGTTAGCTCCCGTCATGCCGGTTGGCATGGGTGGCTCAATGACCGTTGTCATAGCCACGAGAGGGAGAAAAAAAAAGAAAAATCCGGACCGGTCGTCAGACACACAGCAAGCAGTAATGAAACAAGAGATTACTGCCGATGACCGTATGGGAACAAACATAACAAACCAGAAATCAAAAGAAACAACAAAATGGCAAGATTCAACAATCTGGCAATGTCGAAAGACCTTGCCAAAGACAACCGTATATCAACGACAAAATCATTTTTCGGACTCTGTTCCAAGACGAAGTATGACGCCACAGGCAGTCTCATCAGCGGTTCAAAGCGCGAATACACCGCCGAAGCAGGAGGCAAGATAGAGCGTGCGCTCAAGGCCTCTGCCGACAAGCAGGCATCACTGCTGGCAGCCATCGGCAAGCTGCCCACCACCACGCTCGGCAACTATCTCCTCGAGGAGTGTCATTCTGCCGACAGCGAGTTTGCCGCCCTGCAGCTGTTCCAATACTCACACATGAGTTATCAGCCAGTGAGCAGCGTTTGCGTATTCGAGGGCAACGACGCCAGAACCGTGGTGGGAAGTCTGTAATCACAAAAAAACAAGTAATATCGACAAGGGGGATGACCAGTCAGCGCGACCGGTCATCCCCCATTTTTCATTTCAAACGGTCATTCTGCCGTCATTGATTACAGTTCTGCCTCATCCCACCCAGAAGATATAGGCAAGACTGACACAGCTGATGCTCACCCAAAGGAGCACACCCTGTATGAGCGGTTTGATGCCGACGCTGCGCAGCGTCTCCCTGGTGAGCGACGCTCCGATGAAGAACAGCGAGAGAGTGATGAGATGCTTGGCGAGTTTCGCCACGGCACCACTGAACTCACCACACACCGACGCCGCAGCATCACCTATCAGCGAGGCGTTGCTCAGTATGTAGGTGTTGAAGATTATCGCCACCACAAACCAGATGATGAAGCGCGGCACACAGCTATACCATGGTTTCGATGCCCCTTCAGCCTGAGCCAGCGAACGGCGGAAGAAGAACGGAGTGACCAGAGCGAGAACCACTATCCACAGGGCACGCGTCAGTTTGATAGTGGTAGCCACCTCCAATGCGCTCACACCCTGGCTCGCCACCAGGTCGGGGTGCATCTGGTCGTATGCCGCACCGGCTCCCACTACAGAAGATGTGTCGTGGATGGCAATCGCCGCCCACATTCCGAACTGTTTCATCGTCATCCCCAAGGCATCGCCGATGGATGGGAAGATGAAGAGCGCTATGCCATTGAGCACGAACACCACGCCGAGCGCCACCGACATGCTCTCAGCTTTAGCCTTGATGATAGGACCGACGGCGGCTATCGCCGAACCGCCACATATCGCCGTGCCGGAACTGAGCAGATAGCTCGTCTGCGAGTCCACACCGAGCAGTTTTCTGCCGAACAGCCATCCCAGGGCGAGCGTGCCGAACACGCTGACCACGGTGAATATCATTCCCTCGCTGCCAGAGGCGAGCGCCTTGTCCACATTCATTCCGAAACCGAGTCCGATGACGGAATACTGAAGGAGCTTCTTCGACATCGTCTTGTTGAACACCGGAAACGCCTTGCCCAGCAGCAACGCGAAGGCAAAACCGATGGCAAGAGCCACCGGCGACGACACCCAATGTGCTATCCACGACAGCGAACCCATGTCGAGTCCGAACACCTCTTCGGCGAATCCCAACAGCAGCGACACGCCAATAACAGCCACAACAACGATGTAGCAGATTTCATTTCTTTTCATTACGATTGAGTTTTATCGATTTTTTTCCAAAAAACTTGCAAATTCATGCAAAGGTAATCATAATCAGTATATTTACAATGTTGCCTGCATTTTTTGTTTTCATTTTATCTACAACCTTGATGCAAGAACCGATATTTTTCATAAATTTGCAGGATTGTATCGCAACGACATACAAAAAGAAGAACAAGGAAGGAGCATACTGTAAATGAAAAACAAATATATGATAATCGCCATACTCGCTGCCGTATGCTGCGCAGCGGCAATAGTCTATGCCCTGCGCTGGCGAATGGAAGAGGAGCTTCCACAGAAGCCCACCGCCGTGCGCCGCATAGCGACAAGGAAAAGACCGGCACCAGAGAAGAAACCGGAAAATAAGAAACCTGAGGAGAAGAAGGAGCCCACCACCCCACCGTTCATCAACGGCACCGTGACCGACACGGAAGGCTATCCGATGGCAGGCGTGGTGGTGAGCAACGGCATCGACTGCGCCGCCACCGACTCGCTGGGACGCTACAAACTGCCCAACGACTCCACGGCACGCTTCGTGTTCTTCACCGTGCCGGCAGACTGCGAGGTGCCCGTACACTCTGCCAAAGACCACACCGCACATTTCTACAAGCCCATCATCAAAGGCGTGTCGCGATACAGCTTCACACTGAAGAAGCTGGCGGGAGGAGTGGAGAAATACTACAAGATGATAGTGCTGGGCGACCCACAGGTGACCAACGACTTCAACCCCTACTACAACGGTCCCGACGACAAGCCGCTGGAAATCGGCGATGTGGAAAGGTTTGCCACTGAAACGATGGCAGACATAAGGCGCACGATACGTTCGCTGCCACAAGAAACACCGATCTACGGACTCAGCATGGGCGACGACGTGCAATACTACGGCGGTTTCAACCCGATGCTCGAACGGCAGATAAGAGAAGTTCTCGGTTCGTCGAAGATGAGGATATTCTCCGTCATCGGCAACCACGACCAGGACAACGACCCGGAATATCTGAACAAATGGGAAGAGGCATGGGGACCGACAGACTATTCGTTCGACCGCGGCAACGAACACTATGTGTGTTTCAACAACGTGAGGTTCCACGGCAAATACGCCTCATACTATTCGCCCGGCGAACTCTCCGACAGTCAGATGAAATGGCTGCGACAAGACCTGGCGCTGACGCCCAAGAGCAAGAAGGTGGTGCTCTGCTATCACATCCCCTTCACCTTCGGCACCAGTCCCTTCGGCAAAGCCCGTCCGCTCAGCGCCGCTCATGAGAAGGGTCACTACTCATCATCGCGCCTGCCGGCATTGCTCTCGCTACTCGGCGAATTCAGCGGAGGCTACGAACTGTTCTGCGGACACACGCATTTCGCCATCAACCACGAGACGGAGATTGACGGTCACCACGTGATAGAACACTGCCATGCCGCCGCCTGCGGAAACATCTGGCAGTCGAATATCAACATCTGCGGCACCCCGAACGGATATTACGTTTACACATTCAGAGACGGCCGTATGGTGAGCTGCTACTACAAAGGCACCTTCTGGGACGCCCACAAGCAAATGACACTGTTTCATGCCGACACCGACTTCAACGGCGAGTCGTATGCCGCCGACTGGGACCTTCCTCGCGACCGCAGGATAATAGTAGCCAACGTATTCAATGCCGACTCCCGCTGGCGCGTCACTGCCGAAGAGAACGGAGTGGAATATCCCATGCACCGCATCAACTCGAAGGGACAGGACGCCTTCGCCACCGGCTACCACCACAAATATGCCGTGGCAACGAGTTTCCGCTTCATCAGCAAACAGAACAGCTATCTCATCATGAACCACCTATATTATTATGAGCCGAAGAGCGCCGAATCCAAGATCAGGATAATAGCCCGCGACCCCTACGGCCACACATTCACGGAGAGCGCAGAAGAAATCATTGTGGAACCATTCCGCAACTACGCCCACTACTACAAGGAAGAATGAAAACAAGCCCCAAACGCTCTAATGAACAATTTGGAATCGAGCATCATAAATAAAAGGTGGACATAGCCAGTTGGCATGTCCACCTTTTTATTTATGATATATTACCTTTATCGCTTACTTCTTGATAAGCTTCTTGGTCTGGTTCGTTGCGTTGTCCTTGATGATGTAGGTGCCGTTGGCAACCTTGGCGATTGCGTTCTTGCCCTTGGCGATGAGCGTACCGTCGAGAGAGTAGATGCTCACGTCGCTGTCAGCAGAGAATGCCACGCCGCTGATTGCTGAGACCGGAACCGCCTCAAGCGGAACGTCGATTACCATATCCTCCTCTGACGAGATGCCTGTCTGCATGTAGTCGTAGTACTTGTCGGCCGTTACCGTCATCTTGTAAACCTTTGAAGGCTGCAGGATGTCGATGCTGTATTTGCCGTCGGCAGCGGTTGTCGTGGCGTAAACCACGTCGTCGCTTACCATCGATACTGTGGCGTTCTCAACAGGAGTCTTGTCTTCCTTGTTCGCCACTGTTCCGGAGATGTTGTACTTGTACTCGGCTGTGAGATACAATACTGTTGTGTTGTATACCCTCGACCAGTCCTTATCCTCCATCTGGGAGTCAGATGAACGATAGAAGGTGGTGGTCTTCTCGTTGTTGTCCACCACGTAGTTGATGGATGTTGAACCGCTGCTCAGCACGTCTCCGCGACCAGCAATTCTGATATTCTCGCCTTCGTATACGAATCCATTAGGGATATCGATGGTAAAGAGTGTTGCCGGCTCGGTAGGACTGCCCACCTGTATGCCATCAGCAAACTTGATTTCATCGTCAAAGATGAGCTGCATCTTCGTGGTGTCACCCAATGCCACACCTTTCTCATTGCTGTCAGCTGTATTCTCAATCCATAGCTTAGCCTTGAGGTCGATGCCACCAGGAGTCCATCCGCGGTATTCTATGCGTGTGATCTTCATACCCTTCTTCATCTTGAGCATCTTTGCAGGATAGATAGCCTGAGTCTCGCTGTGCTTCCAGTATGGGTTCACCGGAGCATCCTTCGCATCGCTAAGGGCGTCGCCCACCTGTTTCTTGATTATCGAGAGCTCTTCACCTACAGTCACTTCAACCTCGTCTCCGCTTGTCACCTTCTCACCTTCGGACAGTTCGGCAGAAATCTTATCCGTGCCAACCTCGTGAGGTGTGTAGCTAAGCAGCAGCGTGGTCTTCTCGCCTGCAGCGATGTCCACAGTCTTGGCAGTAGCGATTTCCTCGCCATTCCTCTTGAGTTTCAACCAGTAGCCGTCAGCCTTCTTGTCGGCTGCAGTATAGTTGAACACGTCAACAGCCATCTGGTATTCGTAGTTCACCATACCCTCCTTAGGAGCGATGGCATTTGCTATCATAAGGTTCTTGGCCTCTGTCATGGCGATGTTAAGAGTGTTCTCCTTGTTGGTGTTCACATCAACAGAGTCCATCGGTTCGAGGTAGTAGCCCAGCTTTCTTGCGCTTACGCCGTACTTGCGGTCATACTTGAATATCGTCATGTCATACTTACCCTCGGCGTCGGTTGTGGCGTAATATTCCACTCCGTCGTTTGAGAGTGTCACCTCAGCATCTTTCAGTGCGGCACCCGTAGTCTTGTCAGTTACCTTTCCACTCAGCGTATGAGGATCAGTGGCAACACAGAAGTATGCCACTGGCAGCTTGATGAATTCATTCTTTACCGTACCCCATTCATTATAGCTGTGCTTTGCCTGGTCGGTGATGCTTCCGTCGAACTCAAAGTTCACGCTCTTGTATGTGTCGGCCTTGTGTACGAACAGCAAGTGCATTCCCTTTCCGTCGTAAACGATAGGCTCTGCGAAGTTGAGTTCGAGCTGCACAACAGGTTCGTCGGCTTTTCCGCCCTCCTCGAAGTGCACGGCTTTGTCGAATATCTTTGTCATGCTCGTTGAGTCAGCGTCTACTTTGTTTTCCTCAAACTTGGTCTGGTCGGTGCTGTTCATGTATACTCTGACACTGGCGTCGAGGTTTCCGTAGCCTACGAAGCCGCGGAACAGCATCTTAGTTATCTTGGTGCCCGCCGGCAGGTCGATGTCTGTAGGCTTGTAGATAATTTCTGTCTGGCTTTCCTTCTCGTAGGTGTAAACCGGTCCGTCGGTGTATGCCGTGCCGGTCTTGTTGCCCACAGCCTTCTCGCTCTCGGAGGTTTCCTCGGAGATGGTAATTTCTGTAGGGTCAGACACTACTACGTAGTCACCGGCGATGAACTTAAACGCCACGTTATGTTTACCCACGGTGTGAGGGATGAATTGTGCGGTGAGTTCCACTTCCTTGTTCTGCGGAAGCTTCACGCTCTTGATGTCGGTTACGAGTTTGTCGTCCACATACAGTCCGAGGGTGTAGTTCTCAGGCTCCTCAGCGTCATCTCTCATGCTCACGATCTTTGCATGTGCGGTGATTGAGGTGTTCACGGTACCCACTTCCTTCATGCTTGTAGATGTGAAGAACACATCATGGTCAACGGTAGTCTTGTGGAATCCGTAGATGTTGTCCACGTATATGCTCTTGCCGTCGAATGCTATGTATACCTTTCCGGCAGGGATGTTGTCAAGGGTAAACTCCTTGTATCCGTAGTAGCTGCTCCAGTAGCCCTTTTCCACAACTTCATCGCTCAGCTTGTCGGCATCGTTCTCAGCTGTGGCGGATATGGTGCGTACGGATGTCCAGTTCTTCCTGTCGGTAGAATAGAGGATATCGAGAGTTGATTTGTCGTCCTTTTTGGCGGCGATAAAGCGCATCGTCTCGCCTTCTGCAACATCGAGCAACGGAGTGACGAGTCGCTTGGCTTCGTCACTGTAGGATGAAGCATAGCCAGCCTTGGTGTTGCCTATCATGTTGATGTCCTTCGGATTGGTGTCAGTGCTCCAGTCGTTATAGCAGTCGGTAGGAATGCCGTCCTCAAAATCAACAAAGTATGTGAATTCATCTGCAGTCTCACCCTTAACGGTGAAAGTCAAGTCACCAGCGTTTGACTTGAGCACGAGTTCACCATTCTTCTTTCCCACCGGGGCGGCAGTCATGGTCATGATTACCTGTGCCGTATCGTGTGGAGCCACAGTGAAGGCAGCAGCCTTGTTCAATACGTAGCCTTCAGGTGCGGTGAGTTCAGTTATGTTGAGGTTGGCACCGCCGTCGTTCTTCAATACGAATGTGCCTGTCGCCTCCTTCTTGTTTATTCCGAAGTCAAGCACCGCACCGCTTGCGTATTCCTTCTTCTGGTCGGAATTCATGAAGGCGAGGGTCGGCACGTGTGGCGTGATCTTGAACTTCAGTGCGTCTACGGAACTGCCGCCGAGATTCTCGCGTATCTTATATTGATATTCAAGAGGGAACTTGTTCACGTCCATTTCGGCGGAGATATCGATATCAGCAGACAGTTCGCCTGCCGTCAGATCATGCGGAATGGCAACGGTAGCCATCACGCTGTCGTTGAGAGTGGCGTTGATGAGGGAGATAGAGAAATTCTCCGTGTCCTTCGGGATGTCCACATTACCAGTGTTTCTAACGTTCACCTTGAATGCCACGTTGAACTTGCCGTTCTCATCGGCATCCTGGTTCTCCGGCATGTTGCTCGTTACGGAAGACACCTTTATCTCGGTCTTCTGGTCGATTTCGGCACTTGCTGCGGAGAAGTTGTCGATGTATACATTGCTGCCGACAATACCGATGCGGCTGCCGTCAGGCTGCTGCGGGATATTCACCTGCACGTAGGTTGATGCGTTCAGCGTAGGCACGGTCACGGTAATCATTGTGCCAGCCTTGAGCTTGCCGCCTTCCTCGGTGATGGTGTAGAAGCGGATGTAGCCAGTACCGCTCTTGCCCTTCTTCACCCAGATGCTCGACGTACCGGTTATCGCCGGCGTAACTAGCATGTCCTTACAAGTCTTGTAGTCGGGCTCGTCATCGTAGTCGTAGATTTCCAGTTCCTGCGAACCGATGTAGAGAGCGCCACTGTCGTCGATTCCTGTAGCGGCTTCCCATTTATACTTCACCCATTCCGTCTCGCCATAGGCTGAATAATTGTCAACGATGTGACCCCAGCCAACGGGAGCGAAATTGTGGTCTGCCGTCTCCAGAGGGTCATCAAAATCCAAGGAGTATGGGCTAACTGTTTTTGCACCTGCCGTATAGCTTACGAGCGACAGGAGAAACAGGCTGAGAAAAAAATACACTTTTTTCATAAGCAACCATTTTTTAGTTATTAATAAAGATTGTTGTCGATAGCTATTTAAATCTCTGCAAATATATTACTTTTTTTTAGAATCATGCAAAGAATGCTTACGAAATGTATAAAAAGCTCTAAGAATAGACAAAACGCAGGAGATTACAGCAAAAAATCAAATGTTTTCATGTTGCATATATTTATTTTATGTATATTTGCTGCAAAATAGAGTAATTAACTATCAAACGATGTAAGATTATGGTAAAACACATCCATGCGAAATTAGTATCTCTGATTCTCCTGATGTTGCCATTGCAACTCGTTGCACAGACCAATATCAGCGGCAATATGCCGTTGCAGGAAAGGCAGCTGACGGGAATCGAGAAGCTTAAGGCTAAAATCGGAGATCCGAAGGTCAATGACCTCGGCATCCCACAGCCGATAAAAGTGATGAAGAAGTCGCCCATTCATCAGATGCCCGACAGACTAAGGCGCAAGCCTGTTCTGCCAGAGAAAACGATGATGAAAGCTGGCGCACGCCCGCTGACCCTATGGGGAAGCCTTGTGTATGCCGACTCCTGGGACGATATCTACGACGAGGGCGGAACCGTCCCTTACGGTTTCTACTCGTTCAAGGCTTCACAGTCCATCAATCCTTCAATCCTTTCGGACGTTGACGGATATCTATATATAAACGGTGGAGGAACGGTATACGACAACACCTTCCACGGAGTGAGCTACGAAACGTCGGCATGGTTCGGCACTACCGTATACTATGTGGCGTATGACGCCAAGACATGGGAGCAGAAGGCCCTGGAAACGCTCGAGGACATGTCGCTCGTATCCACAGCCGTAACCCACGACCCCGTGAGCGGAAAGAACTACGCCATCTGCTACGACTTCAACGACCAGGGACAGGCAGTGTCGCGCAAGCTATCCACCATAGACTACGAGAGTCTGACGAGAAAGGACATCGGAGCACTTCAGAACAGCTATCTCGCCATGGCGTGCAGTCCGCAGGGAGAGCTCTTCGCCATAAAGAACGACGGCGGACTTTACCGTATAGACAAGGCGAAAGCCACCGAAACACTCGTCGGACCGACGGGAGTCACCCCAACGACAAACCTGCAGAGCGCAGCCTTCGACCCCAAGAGCGGCAAGATGTATTGGGCGGCAATGGTTTCATCGTCGGGCTTCTCATATTCGGAACTCATCGAGGTGAACACTGAGACAGGAACAGGAACAACGGTGGGGTCTTTCGCTGACAACGAGGAGTTCACCGCTCTCCATATACCGGAGCCCGAGGCAGAAGACGGGGCACCGGCGCGCATCAATGACCTAAACCTTATCTTCGCAGCCGAGGCTACCACAGGAAAGGCAGTGTTCACACTGCCAAAGAGAACATTTGCCGGAGACAAGCTGACAGGCGAACTGGACTACACACTGCTCGTGAACGGCACGCAGGTGGCTACGGGCAAGGGAGAGGCAGCCACTCCGATGAGCGTAGATCTCACCGTGGACCCAGGCATGACAACCGTGACGGTGTATACCACGAACAGCGTGGGCAAGAGCCCCGAAGCACAGGTGAAGGCATATATTGGACCGGACACACCGCAGCCACCGACCGACGTGAAACTTGCCTACGACGAGACACTACAGAAGGCCACGCTGACATGGACAGCACCGACCTTGGGCGAGAATGCAGGACAACTGAAGCCGGAGAACATATCATATAAGGTGGTGACATACCCCGAAATGAACGAAGTGGCAGACAGAGTGAAGGAGACAAGCCTCACCGTGGACCTGCCGTCAGACCAACCGCTCGCAGCCTATAAATACGCCGTGTTTGCATACAACGGCGACATGAAGGGCAAAGGACGCGTATCCAACAAGGTGGTAGTGGGCCGTCCGATGGAGGCTCCATACTCACAGGATTTCTCTACCGCACAGAAGTTTGACATCTGCGAGGTGGTGAATGTGAATGCAGATGCAAACACATGGATAAGAGAAGGGAAATACGCAAAATACGTATACAACTTCTACAACAAGGCCGACGACTGGCTCCTCACGCCGCCGGTGAAACTCAAGGGCGGACAGGACTACACCTTCTCAATAACGGCAAAGAAGGGTATCGCCAAATACCGCGAGAAGATTATGCTCGGATACGGCGAGAGCACCGACGTGGCTACGTTCAAGTCGATGTCCGACTCCATCTACATCACATCGATGGAGGACTCGCTCATAACACGCACCGTAAAGATTGAACACGACGGCGTATACCGCTTCGGCGTGCATGCCGTGAGCGATGCCAACATGTTCTGCATCTACATCGGAAGCATCGGCATCGACCAGGTGATGGACGAGACAGCTCCAGAAGCAGTGACCGACCTCGTGGTGAAGGCCGCCAACGAAGGCGAACTGAAGGCAAATATCAGTTTCAAATGTCCTACGAAGAGAGTGAACGGACAAGCTCTTGCGGCGATAAAGAAGGCCGTGGTGAAGCGAGACGGAACACTCATCGCCACCATCGACAACCCTGCCCCAGGCAGTACGCAGTCGGTAGAGGACAAGACCTGCGTGAACGGAACGAACACATACGTGGTGACCGTATTCGACAAGAACGGATACGGCAAGCTCGCCGAGGCTTCGGCTTTCGTGGGCGAGGACGTGCCCGACAAGCCGACAGACTTCAATATCGCCGACAAGATAACCAAGGTGACCGGCAGCTGGAAGGCACCGCTCGCAGGAGCAAACGGCGAATACATGAATCCGGACAAGCTCACCTATAATATATATACGGTGAATGACGGCTATCTGTATTACTATCTGAAGGGTCTCACATCCACATCCGTCACATTCGACGACGTAGACCCGTCGGTCGGCGAACCATCGCTGCTCTATTATTACATCGGAGCAATCTCCGCCGGCGGCGAGAGCACTCCAGTGCCATCAAACCTCATGGTGAAGGGTGCTCCTGTGGCAATGCCATTCATGGAATCATTCCCTAACGCAGAACTGGAATCGGTGTATCTCTGGACAGAGCGCAACGGCGAAAACGGCGTGAGTCTCGCCAGCGACCTCTCCGCCGACCAAGACAACGGCTGTCTCTATTTCGCACCTAAGGCGAAGGGCGACTACGCATGGGTGAACCTGCCTAAGATTTCCCTCGCCGGAACCACAAGACCTGTGTTCATGTTCCATTACCTCTGTCTGCCGGGCTACAACCTGCAGATTGATGCCGCAGTGGACAAGGCTCCGCAGGCTGTGGACCAGGTGATGCAGAGCGTAAACTTCAAGACTGACAAGGTGAGCAAGGGATGGCAGAGGATGGTGATAGACCTCTCGCAGTTCAAGAACGAGGAATACGTGGTTCCGAAGATAAAGCTGACGAGCAGCGAACTCGAGATGCCGCTCGTATTGGATGCCATCAAGGTGATTGACCAGAAGGACTACGACCTCACGGCAAAGCTCATCGCTCCGGAAACCGTCACGGCGGGTACCGACAACACGGTGGATGTGTTCGTGGACAACATCGGCGCAAACGATGCGGAGAAGTTCACAGTGAACCTCTACGACGGAAAGACGCTCGTGGACACCAAGTCGAACCTCGTGCTCAATGCCGGAATGAGCGGCATCGTGCACTTCTCCTGGAAGGCAAACATGGCATCGGAGACCGCCGAGCTCAAGGGAGAAGTGGTGTTCGACAAGGACGGCAACCAGGCAGACAACACAGCCGTGAAGACCATCACAGTGGAGCCGGTGGACGGAACTCCGGTGAACGACCTTACCGCCGTAGCCGTTGAGGGCGAGGGCGTGAAGCTCTCATGGACAGCCCCCGAGGAGGTTGCCGACGGTGCACCTGTTACCGAAAGCTTCGAGAAATATGATCCGTTCACATACCAGTCACTCTCACCGTGGACGCTCTACGATGGCGACAAGGCACAGACATACGGATTCGGCGGCGGAGCGACATTCCCGAACAACGGACAACCATTCGCATACATCGTGTTCAACCCGACGGCAACAGACTGGGATGCCGAAGCACAGCAGGCGGACATGCTCGCACCACACACCGGAAAACAGTATCTCGCAAGCTTCAGCGCATACCAGAAGGCAAACGACGACTGGCTGATTTCGCCTGAGCTGCCGGGAACGGCACAGACAATATCGTTCTGGGTGAAGACAGAATCGAGCAACTACGGACTGGAAAACTACGAGGTGCTCTACTCATCGACCGACAAGGACATCAAGTCGTTCCAGCGCATAGGCGATGTGAGGGAAGCGCCGCAGACACAGTGGACGGAGGTCAGCGTAGACCTGCCAGAGGGCGCTAAGTATTTCGCTATCCGCTGCGTGTCAAACGACAAGTTCATGTTCATGCTCGACGACATCACGTATATCGGCGTGAAGAACTACGATGCCACACCGCTTGCCTACAACATATACCGCGACAACAAGTTCGTGGCAAAGGTTGACGCCTCCAAGACCAGCTACACCGACATCGAGCAGATACCGGTAGCTGAGCATACATACTTCGTCACGGTGGTCTACACACACGGCGAATCGGCGGCATCCAACAAGGTGACGCTCATGACAGCGGGCATCAATGGAATGCAGATTGCTGGCGGACTGGAAAATGCCGATATAAAGGTATACAGCGTAGACGGCAAGTTCGTAGCAGAAGGTAAAGGCGTGTTCAACATTCTACCAGCCGGAAAGCAGTATGTCATCAAGGACAAGGCTACCGGCAACGTGGTGAATATCAAGAAATAAGATAATATTCCCGAATATCCTTAAGCTCAAAAAAAGGTCATCCGGCGGACGGGCAGAGATGCAAGAGAGCATCAAAGCACCGTTCGCCGGATGTTTTTTTGTGGCTCATCCGATATTTGGAGTGATGTAAACAGGAGATTCTGTCCAAATCTTATACAAAAATATTTAAACCCCAAACGGTCATTAGGCCGTTCAATGTATTATTTTATAACTGCTTGCAGTCTTTTGCTTTTTATAAGGCGTCTTTTGCTTGTTTTTAATTCGCAATAGCTCGCTATTACTCATTAAAAG
>CAVBFA010000063.1:0-5688 GCA_963594595.1 Oscillibacter sp.
ATTTAGAATATATGGTTTCAGGCTGCATGCAAGCTACAATTATCATTGGTATCAGAAACAAAGAAAGTGTGTCGTAGTTTCCTTTGGCACATATAATCAAAAACATACCAGCCAATCCTACCAATCCTAAAACATTTACTAAAGTATTGTATCTATCAAGCGATTCTTTCTTGATTTCATAGGCATAAGCAAGCATTACTCCTATTCCCATTTCTATGATACCCCTTATAAGATTGCAGTCTAATGGAGAACCCGGCAACTGCGGACGCCATAATAATCCACAATTACCAAAACTTCTTAAATAAGTTATGCCTAATAATGTTACAATAGGCAGGATTAATGAGATGGTTTTATGACCAAAACTTTTCAATAGTGAGAACAAAATTGCTCCCCCTATCAAAAGTATGGAAATAAACCATAATGTCACATTAATATAATGCCCTACATCTATCAGCTGTAATCCCTGACAAAACATAAATTCAGGTATTCTTATGAAATACATACTTAAAATTCCATCAGGACTCATTTCGTGAGTATAGATATAACCTTTTCTATCTAATAGAACCAACAAAACAAGACTTATAACAAGAGGCCACAGAAAGCGCTTTAACTTCTTCAATGTAAAATCAATAGTTCCTATGTCGCTATGTTTCTTGTAAGACTGATAGATAAAAAATCCTGCTAAAACAAAGAAAAACTCTACCGCTATGTAACCATTCGGGAAAGGGCTAACCGTGGGGCAATGAACTGGACACAAGAACAAGATAAAGATAAACCGCATGGCATCAATTGATGCATTTCTATTTGTTGCCATATTTTTCAAACCATTTTATATATGTATATGCAGTGAACAACATTCTCGAATTGATACTATTGCCAACTAAGAAACTGTCACGAAGTTGTATGAATTTTGCTGCATCCAATTCTGGAAATAATATTCCTATCTTTTCGTAAGAAATTGTATTCTGCAAATCCTCTTTCAATTCCCCACGAAACCAATCCTTGGTAGGCGGCACGAAGCCGCGTTTCGGGCGGTCGAGCAACTCTCTCGGCACCATTTCGTAAAGGATGTCCTTCAATATCCGTTTCAATCCAAGCTCTGAATTTATCATATACTCGTAAGGCAACAGACGAGAATACTCTGCCACACGATAATCCATGATTGGGCTACGGAGTTCCAAACTACAACGCATCGTAGCACGGTCTACCTTCTGGTTTACTGCGTTCATGAATGTCTTCATGTCGTAATCGCTATATGCAAGGATGCCACGCTGCTTGTTCTGCAAGTATTTCATGTCGGGCTGTTGCTTGCCAAGAGTGATACGGTCGAACTTTTCCGCTCCTCCCATATCGTAACAGAACATACCAAGGCTACGATATACGTCGGCATAGTCGTGCTGGGTAGACTGCATAACCTCTTCCTCTCCACCCTTATGCTTGAAGTATGGTGTGAATAGCTTACGGAGCCAATACGGTTTCTTGTATTGGTGCAAACGTGCCTTTGTCCATTCGTATTTGGGATAGCCATAGAAGAGTTCGTCGCCACCATCGCCACCAAGAATCACTGTAACGTCCTGGCGTGCCTTTTCTGCAACAAGACTACTCGGTATCAGACTGTCGTCGGCAAACGGCTCGTCAAAATAGGTGATATAATCGTTGAAAACTTTCAGAAGGTCGTCACCGGTACACGGACAAACCTTAATAGGAACGCCCAGGGAGCGAGCTACGTCAACAGCAAAGTGACTTTCGTCAAACTGCTGGTTGTCAAAGCCTGCGGTATAGGCACACAAGTCTTTGTTGAACTTTGAAACGATGGCGCAAATCAACGATGAGTCGATACCACCGGAAAGGAATGTACCAACAGGAACATTGGCATTGAGACGCAGGCGAACGGCATCAAAGAGCAAGTCTTTAACCATATGCTTCGCTTCGTCATAGCTTTTTGGTGCCGTGAAACCGCAAGAGTTTGTGTCAACATCCCAATAAGTCTGTATATCTAGTTTGCCAGAAGAAAGGTTAAAGGTGAAGCATTCACCGGCTCTCAATTTCTTCACCTCCTCAAATGGGCTATAAGGATCTGGAATGACACCTTGCAGCAGATAGAACTGGCGAGCTGTTGCATCAATATGAAAATCATTGGCATATTTTATGACCTTAGGCTGTGATGCGAATTCGAAGTTCCTGCCTTCATGCCAAAAATAGAATGGTTTCTTGCCCAAGCGGTCGCGAGCACCTACCATAATATTCTTGCGACGGTCATAGATAACGAAAGCGAACATGCCATTGAAAAGTTTCACAGAGTCGAGTCCATATTTCTCATACATAGCACAGATGACCTCTGTGTCGCTCTCTGTCCTCAATGTGACGTCGCCCAGATACTGTTTCTTCAGTTCACGGTAGTTATACACCTCACCGTTGAAGACGATGCTGATATCGTCGTTATACACAAACGGCTGATTGCTGCGGGAATCAAGGTCGATAATCGACAGACGCACATGGCCCAATGTCAGAGTTTCTCCATCAGGTGTCTGCATTTCCTCCATGCCCGTATGGTCTGGACCACGGAAGTTCATCAACTCCAGTTTATGTTCTACGATACTACGTTCGTAACGTCGTGTAGTTCCGAAAATTCCACACATATTTTTAAATAAATCTTTGATTAATGACCCTAGTTACCTTTTATCATCTATGCAAATAAGAAGGTCGCGACAATAGTCAATGTAGTAAAGATATGCCGATGTAACACTTATTGATAGAGAACACCTATCACCAGAACCATAAAGCTTACTTCCTGCCACAGATGCGTCCCAACAACGTCGGAACTCCATTTTCGTTACGCAGAGGCATCCCTATAGAATCCTTGTAACTGAATTTATAAACATCTGCCAATGGATTGGTCATTAGTTTCTGAAACATTTCCTCCGTACATGGCTTATCCAAACTTGTTTGCAGTGACCAAATATTAGGGTTGTTTAATGGTGTATTGTCTATCATCTGCTTGATAGCAGGAACATGATTATACAAAAGATTATAAGTGTAATCAATCAGCACATAATCCATTAAGCCATCATAACGTTTCCAATATTCTGTAAAAGTTTCCAATGCAGCTTTCATCAACAGATTGCCTTTACGACATCCACACATAAAGGAACTCCAACGAGAATGAGAAATTTGCGAATCATTATGGTTCCATTCTGTATGATTAGAAAAGAAAGGCAAAGAAAAGAACTTGTCTTCTAAAGGACGGGTTGGATATATTGTTGAATCTAAATATACACCTCCATACTTATACAATACAGCAACGCGAATAAAATCAGAAAGATGAGTTCGTGTGATTTTTCCTTCTCCATATTTTCTCCAAACAAGAGGTTCAAAATCAATGTAATCCCTCAAATTTTCTTCTGTGAGAATTACTACCTCATGTCCATTGCTCATTTGTTTTATTCTGTCTATACAAGATTGAACCATCAATGGCATGGAATCAGGATTATTCCAAAAGACCCAAATTTTATTCTGCCTCCATGAATCATCACTCAATACATCATAGTTGTAAATTGGCAGTTCCTTATATTGGTCAACAAATATTCCAAACTGTTTTTCCATAAAATCTATGACTTTGTCCACTTCTGCAAATCGAAATTTAGGATTTCTCATGCGGAGCAAAAACTTCGTATGGTTTTTCCAAAGCAGCAAAGTATATCCAAAACCCATTATCTTTCCTTTGTCTAAAGCTTCTGAGTAAATTCTATAGTTCCGCTTCAACTTATCTGAAATCTTATGCAATATGTTCATTGAAGTATTATTGCTTTGTTATGTCATAAATAATCTGACTGAGATACTTTTCATCAGCACATTCTACAACATTATTTCCACCAATTGCTTCATTTGTATACTTGCCTTCAACAATGCCACCTTTAGTATCCCCACGCTGATACCACTCATACTCGATATCAAGATGGCCTATATCTACAGCTTGGTATCCCAACTTTGCAAGGTCGTAGGCAAGGATTGTTGCCGTTGGTCCGTAAGAGAGGATGATAAGTTTGCCTTCTTCTGGCTTTATATGCGAAGTTATAGCATAGAGCATCTTCTCATAATGAGAAAAGCCATTGGTAGAATACCCAAGTATGCGTTGTAACGATTTCGCATTATCATACAAGTCATTGCCGACACCAGTTCGGCTTTGATTGCCCTCTACAATCACTACGTCCCGACCATCCCAGATGCGTTTCAGTAATTGCAACTGTCTGGTACTTCTATCCCTATCGTAATATTCTATATAGAAACGAGAAATCTGTGTGTCTATATAAGTACGATTACCTGAAAGCAATGATCGAAGTCTCTTGCCATACTTACGGATAAAATCGCCCCAAAATGATCGTGTCAACTTAACTGTACCATCCACATTCTTCAAATAATATGGTATGCCTACGATATGGTTTGGTGCATCTGTTGCTTGAAGCACATGTTTTAAGGCGTTTACAAGTTTTTTGTTGACTTCCTGAAACCCAATTCTTTCTCCCCAAAACAGAGCTAATTCTCCATCGCCATAGCGACTGATAGAGCAACGGTGGTCAATGATATACTGTATAGACTCAAAAGAGTCCATGATTTTCAGATTCTGAAAAGGTCTACGCGCCAACGGGTCGGCTACATACCATCGGTAGCGACGTATTAAAGCGTCTGCAATCTTGTTCATATTTTAAAAATTTAATGAGCGCATTTAAACCTACCCCTCAACCAATGAGCGAACATACGAAATTTACATAAACCAAGGTCAGACGGACACTGAAGCAGGAAATTAAAGAAAGAAGAAGGACGACAGCTATATATATAGCTCTGTATATTAGTATATATCTTATACTTGTATCCCTTGGTCACATCTGCAAGAAATTTACTATCTGCATAATTGTCGAAAGTCTTCATATAGTTTTTCATCCATCTGTAGTTCATGTATGTAGCTATCATTTTTTCACTACTGTCGTCAGGATCGCCCCACTTGCTTGAAATGTTGTAATCAGAAGAGCGAACTCTGAAAGTGACTTTTTGCGTCATACAGCATCCTTCGTCTGCCATTATAAAGTTAGTAACATCATCAGAGAACCATGCCAAAGGGAAATCAACAAAATAACCATTGTCCTTCAGATGTTTTGTGCGATAAACAAAGCTTGCGATTCCTCCAACCCAGTCTTTCTGATAGATACGATTGATGAAATGGAGGTTGTCGAGCCATTCGTCCGTGACATCCTCTTCCACTTTCACCTTTCCTTCTCCGTCTATCACACGAGAACGAGCACGCAACAAATTTGCTTTAGGATACTTTACAAGCAATTTGTCTGCTTCGACAAGGAATTCAGGTTCATATACATCATCGTCGCTTGCCATGATGAAATATTCTGTATCGCACATATCAACTAAGAGATTCCAATGAGAGACAAGACTCTTGCCACCCATATTCTTCTCGTTACGGCGAAAGACGAAGCGTGGATCGTCACCGCAAGTCTTTTCAAATATTGATTTCAGATCATGCGGTGAACAGTCGTCACTTACAATTACCTTGAAATCTACATATGTCTGCTTCTTTATACTATTCAATGCATCTTCCAAAAAATTGGGTTTATATGAAGGAAGAAGGAATGTGTATTTTAACATAATAAAAAATATAGTTTTAACCAGTTGTTTTTTATC
>CAVBFA010000063.1:5823-16592 GCA_963594595.1 Oscillibacter sp.
CAAGTGCAGTTCTATACCTGAATGTCCAACAACAATGAGGATTATTCCATAAACTTTCAAGTTGGTGATTATCGGATTATATTGCATTCGTCATGTGTTTTGATGGAACGCAAAGACTAACTTGTTTTTTACTTTTCCAACAACCTTATATCGCATATCTTTATTTAATCCATAATAAAAGATTACAATACAAGAACACAATACACAGATTGACACAGACAGTGCGAACCTAAGGAAACCAAAAGGCATATAAAAGGTTATTACGGTCGGCAGAACAGCTGAAATTATTATTATTATTAATAATCGTGCCAATATATCACGGCAATAAAATGGTATATCAAATCCTGTATATTTGCGTAATATCCAAAGGTCACATACTAATGCCAAAGAATATGACATACAAGTAATAATATATGCCATAACTGGAGATGCGCCTAATGACAATGCTATATATATTGTAGGTAAAACGGCCAAATAAGCAATTGCAGATGTGATATTTGGCAACTTCATTTTGCCAACGGCTTGGATACCATCACCTATTGGCAGATCTATCGATTTGAGCAACATCTCAACAAGAGTTATTCTTATAAAGGATATTACGTATGTTGGCACATGTCCTAACCATAACGTAATCAAATACTCAGTTTCAATAAAAACAGGTAGTCCGATGATTATCAACAAATACGAAGAATATTTTGCACTATTGCATATCAATTTATTCATCTCCTTAAATTCACCTACGGCAAACAACTTGGTTATTTGTGGACGTACTGCGGTTTGAAAATTAAAGACAAAGTTATAAATATTTGTACTAACTGTAGCAGCAATACCCCGAGCAGCATTTACAATAGTTGAGAAAAACAAGTTTAGAATAACTGTTATACCTTGATTATTTGCCATATAAGCAAAAGATCCTATAGAATTCCAACCTACATAATTCCAAATATCCTTTGACAGCTTCTTATCCCATACAAGTCGCATACTGCACTCTTCAAACTTACGCAAGCAGTATATACGGTACATAAGAAATGTCAGCAATCCGGTAACCATGTAAAAAGTGGAAAGCATCATCAATTTATCTGTATCTACATATAGAAGAAGACACACAATAATAAGTTTAAAGGCAACATCAAAGATACTCATGAAAGCAAATGTAGACATCTTTTCATGCGCTATAACACTTGCCATATACGGCGATTGGGTAACTCCCAGAAATGCCCCGAACAAAGACAACTGATAAATATAATTTGCAGCAAACATACGCTCTTGCGGAATGACCACTTTATAGTTGACAAACCACAAGCCTATTGTTTCTCCTATTATTAATGTAGCTATAGCCATACCTAGATGAAGAGTTCCACAAGCTGAAAAAATCCTCTTCAATTTCTGCATGTCACCTTTGCCTAATCCTACAGTAAGATAACGACTTGTTCCACTAGACAATAAAGTACTGAAATATCCGATAAATCCCATAACACCACCAACGACATTAAACAATCCATAGTCACTTACACCAAGAGCGTTGATTGTAACACGGGCAGTAAACAAACCTAAAATCAAGGATATGAACATTCTAAAATACAAATACAATGTATTTTTAGCTATTCTCTTATTATCAACAGACATTCCTGACATTACTTTATCATATTATTTCCGGAAACATACCTTACCAACATACAAGGCTTCACATTCTCATGGGAAGAACGTTTTCTTTATCGATACGTTGAGTTTAGAATTCTAAATAATTGGTATTCCGATGCATAATTCAATCTTACACCACATCATCTCAGCACTTCCTGCCCTCCCTGACAAACTCCAGGGACTCGCGGTCTACTTCTATGGTGGCGCCGCCGATGTAGAGGAGCTCGTTGCCGATGATGACTTTCTTGCCCTGGATGCGCTGGACGAAAGCCATGCAGCCGGCTAGGGCACCGTCGATGATACGCACCTTGTCGCCCTTTCTGAGGGGACGGTTGATGAAGGTGGCGTTGCCAGTGTCTATGATGCGGCGGAAATTGTTGAACTCGGCATCGGGGATGATGTGGGGAGTCTTCTTGCCGGGCATCGTGAGCATCTTGTATACGTCGGGACGGAAACGGATGTCGTTGAGGTGGTGAGCTTCCACCTTTACGAAGACGAAGGTGGAAAGAACCACGAACTCGCGTATGCAGCGCTTGCCGCGGCTGTTGACCACTACACGCCTCTCAGTGGGCACCCAGGCTTCTATAGGAAGACCGCGACCTTGGAAGTCCTGCTCTATGGCGAGCATGAATTTCTTCTCGTAATTAACCCTCACACATGCCACATACCAGGACATCCCGTCGGTGTCTGCGACGGGTGAACCGGTGGGGGATTCGACGGTTTCCGACATGGCTTCGCCGTCGTCCCCTGCAACAGAGGGCGCATCTGATAAGGTCGTTTTTGTAATGGTCATCAATATGCGAATATCAAATTCGTTACTTAGTTGTCATACTTCTTCGTGTGGTCACAAGATGTATGTTATGTAATGGTAAAAAAAATAACTTGACCAATTTTGAGGTAGTAAGGTTTTCTATTCTTATGTCCTGGATTTTTTTCCGTTTTTGAAATTTGTCATCGGTCACAGAACCCGTTCCAAACTCCGAAACCGACAAAAATACAGGTCAAAATTTGATCATGTTATTCTTTCTCCTTTACTATTTGCAAAAATAATACAAAATTACAAAACAGACAAATAGGTAGGATAAAAATTCAGTTTCTCTTGGCAATTTGTCTGGAATTGCAATGCTGAATAATGCTGTACGGTAAGACTCCATAGAGGCCACAAACCGCAATCGGACAAGACCTTTCGAAAAGCGAGTCCTCATAAACCGGAAAGTGTTTGTTCTGATGGCGTGATTTGAATCTCGTTTACGAGCGGGTCATTAAATGATACAAGCAAGCCCTAATGACCGATTTGGGTTAAATGATACTTTTGGTCGTTTTTGGGGCAAGCACGTTGCCCAACATGGGCAAGCACGTTACCCCAAGTGGGCAGATTTCATTTACAGTAGGTGCCCAAAATGTTTATCAAAAAGCGATCATTGGGTGGTGTGTTTTATGACTGCTTTTATT
Organism: Oscillibacter sp.; assembly: GCA_963594595.1. Lineage (GTDB taxonomy): Bacteria > Bacteroidota > Bacteroidia > Bacteroidales > Bacteroidaceae > Prevotella. The sequence goes on from CAVBFA010000063.1 coordinate 8,917, forward strand.
ATCACTGATAATGTCAATATGTGGTGTCGATGTGTCCCTAGACTGAGGCAGGGACACTGGCTTAACACCGAATGACAATATCAGGGAGCATATAGTGTCCATCTGCCTGCGGCGATGGACAAAAATTTAAACACGGATGACACGGACACGGATTTGGCTCTTCAATGATTTTTTTAGTTGGCAAATGGGTATTGGATTTTATTGGGGATTTTCTTCGATTTGCAAGTGCTGTGGCACTTCCTTTTCCTTAGTCTGTACATCGGATGAGGATTTTTAGACAAAAACCGGGATAAACACCCGTCACGATGTCAAGCCCTGAGGGGCTTTGGAACACAGACTGCATCATCCTTTTATGAGAGCAAGCTCTCAACTGGGATGCCGCAGTCTACATTCCGGTGCAGCTTCGCAGCACCTTGACATCGTGACGAGCGATAAACCAAGATAAACCGGCTCCGCTATAAATTGTAATATGGTACCGCTTGATTATTAATAATTGACTCTGCTTAAGAATTCATGGTTGGCTTCGTTGTTTGAAATCGTATTAAGTAGAATGATTAGAGTTGGGTTTATCTTGGTTTTTGTCTACAAATCAGAGGACAAGCCGTACAGAAAAAGGAAGTGCCACTGCACTAGCAAATCCATGAAAATCCAAAATAAATCCAAAGATTATAGGTCAAAAAAAATAATCCGTGAAAGATTTATCCGTGTTCCTCGGTGTTATCAGTGTTTTATTTTTTTGACCTGTGGTCATCGCCGTAGGCTGATGGACACTATGCTCTCACGAAGATCTTTCTTGTTGACGTGGTATCCACAGCCTTCGGCGTGGACAAAATTTAAACACGGAGGACACGGAGGGCACGGATCTGACCTTTCACTGATTTCTTATGTGTCAAATGGGTATTGGTGGTTATTAAGGATTTGAGAGTGTTGGGGCACTCCCTATTCCTTAGCCTGTACATCGGATAAGGATTTTTTAGACAAAAACCGGGATAAACTCCCGATGCCTTTTACGAGCCTTACGGTTTATCAGCTGCCGTCTGCCGCTCCATTTCGAGAGCCAGCTCTCGACGGTCACAACATACGTCAGCTGATGGTGGCGACTACCGTCACCACCTCGTAAAAGACATCGAGCGATAAACCAAGATAAACCGGCTCCGATTGAAGGTGTTGACAGTTCGTAATTTTGCTCCGTTGGGAAACGATTATTATAACTCTACCTGTTGGCGGAATTAATTTAGTGCATACTTAATTCTGCCAATGGGCTATTATCTATTCTTATACATATTCTCGTAATACTTCTGGTAATCTCCAGAGACCTTGCCGCAGACTGACCGTCACTAAATATCCTTTTGCTTTTCTATCACCAGCTTGGTCAATGAAGGCAAGAGCTGTTCTATCTTGCGACATTTCACCTTGTTGTAATAGAAGTCTATATCATCGAGGAGATCGTAGGCCAAGGCCTCGGGCATATCACCGCCATAGCCGCAGGCGACTATCATAATGGCGGCTAACTTGCGGGCATCCAAGTGGATGCGGAAATCGTACTTGCTCCGAAGCATCATAGGAAGGGTGTTGTAGAGGATGTTGCAGTAGTGCAACAATTCTTTGAAATCTTCTGATTCCGTCAGATAGGCTTCGAGCATCTCCTCCTCAAGCTGGCGGAGAAGCAGAAAGAACTTCTCCTTTGTCACCTTACCTCTCAAGTTTCGTGTCATCACCCAGAACAGGGCATGCGACAGTACGATTTTGTCTTCGGAGGAATGGCAATAGAAGAGGTCGTCGTCGGGGGTGCGTCCCCTTTGGAATTGTTCTTCTAACTTACTGAATATTTCCTTACGAAAGGATTTTCTATCTTCTGTATACATCGCTAATATGTTGGCGGAATTAATCAAATCTTTATCTAATTATGTCTTTAATGACATTAAAAATACTTATACTGTATAATAAGTATCTACTCCTCAAAATCAAGTACTCCGAAGACGTTATTATAAGGAACAGTTATATCAATAAAATCAAAAGACAACTTGCCTTCCGTAGTTTTTATCATATCATACACCTTCTTGCATTCGACATCCGCTGTACCATAAAAGTTGATATCAGGTTCCACATCTGCTCGCGCAAACATCTTGGTATCATTAGGTACAACTGCCCTTGGATGAATGGCAGCACCGCGCCTTCTTTTCTCAGCATATACCTCCGCCATCATCTTTCCAGCCCGTTTAGCATGATCGAAATTGAAAGGAACGATGAGCATGTTTTTAAAAGGAAGCTCACTTACATCCCCTCTCACACAATACTCAGCTATGGCAATGGTGCTAATCTTTATCATGAAACCATGCTCCAAGAAATATCTGAAATACCCCATGGCATTTTCATGCAAATCGTCTTCTTCATTCAATAAGCGAATGAAGAAACTGGTGTCCAACAGAACGCAATTCTGTTCCATTAAGCAAGTCCTCCCCTCACATTAGCCAACCATTCGCCAGCATTCACACCTCTCCACTTTGGAGTAGCCTTGCGAATCAATCCCTGCAGATAATCCTCATCAAACTTGGGCTGATAGTCCATCAGTTCCACCAAGACCAATGTTGATTTATCTATATCACCTGTAAGAATATTCTTCTTGGCACGAACTCGTACGCCAAACTTTTTATAAAGAGGATTACCTTGATAACCTGCCAGATATTCCTTGTCAGTTCGAATTGTCAAGGTACCTGCATCCTTTGTATCCAAATGAATGTTAGCTTTGTCCTTTCCACCAGCATCTGTCAATGTGCCATAATAATAGCACTCAATATCCACCAAGATATTCTCACGGCGAACATAATGAGTGGTTGGAGTAATCTTAAAGATGCGTTGTGGCTTGTCAGAAGTGCCTATTTCTATGTCATAGTTATGGCGCAATGCAAAAGACTGAAGATTTTCTATCGCTTGTGCACTAGCCATTTCCAACTTATCAATATAGCCATTCTCCTGCTCAATAACACCAAGCATAGACGACACCAAGAGAACACTTTGCATAGAAGTTCTGAACACATTGAGCACAGAACCTTCCTTCAATTCATAAGAAATTGTAGGGCGGTCTTTACGTTTCTTCCTGTCTGGATATAACAAACTCTCCACCTCATCGAGCAAGAATCGTATCTGACCGATGTCAAAGTTGGCTGGAGAAAGGGGTTCATCCCCATTCTTGCCAATTATTCTTAGCGTAATTTCATTCTTATCCATAATCAATGCAAATATAACATATTATATGTAATGAAAAATTTTCAAGCGTATCTTTTTAGAATATTTTGTATTCGGACATCAAGTCTGCCGAGCTTATTTCTAATACTCAGCATTACATTCCACACAGTTCTTCATTTCTTTTGGCGCACTCAAAGATGGATATATCTACCCTATTATAACCGGTCAGTCTCTTCTGAATATATCCCTGGTATATACCTTCTCCTTCACATCATCAAGACAGGCGTCATAGCGGTTGGCGATAATCGCATGGCTCTGGGTCTTGAACGCCGCCAGGTCGTTGACCACATTGCTGCCGAAGAAGGTGGTGCCGTCTTCGAGCGTCGGCTCATAGATGACAACCTCGGCGCCCTTTGCCTTGATACGCTTCATGACGCCCTTCTTGGCATACTTCAGATAGAGGCTACGGGTATAGCCCACAGGGATGGTACTCTTGATAATCATCACTGCATCCGGGTTCACTTCCAATACCAGGTCGATCACCTCTTCCACATGGGATGTGTCGAAGTAGTTCTTTACAGGGCCATAGTTGGTTGGAGCCGCGATGACCACGAAGTCTGCATCCTTATAGGCAGACTTGCCATCAAGGGTTGCAGTAAGGCTGAGTTCCTTCTCTGCCAGATATTTTATATAGTCGTCCTAAATAGGACGAAATACGGTTATTGAGTTTCTCCACCTTTTCGGGGATTACATCCACTGCCGTCACGTGATGGTGTTGAGACAAGAGCGTGGCTATGCTCAGCCCGACGTAGCCTGTTCCGGCTACTGCTATTTTTATATTGTTGGAATCGTTCATATCGTTGTATGATTATTCGATTTTTCCACACTCACAAAGTCGTTGCTTAATGCCCTGAAAAGCCTTCTCAGCCACTGCTTATGATTTTGTTTCATTTTCTCCTTATCCGCTTCTGATATTTTCTGCTGCGAAATATACTGTTCCATACATTTCACTGCCATTTTCTTTATTTTATCAAGCTCAGAAATAAGGATTTTATCATGAATTAAATATTCCGTCAACTTGCATTGAGAACACCATTACCACTGATAAACAGTAGGATACTTCACTTGTACGAAGTTAAAGCCATGGTCCAACACCTTCACTTGTGTACTTAATGTTCTGCTTTTTGAAGACGGAGTCTTTATAAATGCCTGCATATTTCGTAGTGCATTTCCACGCTTCGGAGTCGTATTTTCGGGAACGTCATAGTCTCTCCAGCCAAACAGACACACTTTTTCCGGGAATGTCACAATAAAAACTTTCAGTAACGGATCTTGCATCAGACATTCCATTGATTTTTCCATCTGGCTCGTAGCCTTAGCCCTTTTACCTAATTTATACAGACCATCATTGGGTTCGACATACTTTTCCTTTGAGCAAGTCAAGTCGCAGAATGCTATCTTTCTATGACCGGCGGTGCCGTCAACAAAGATATAATCGCATTTATCTTTCACCTCCGCTACGGTGTTGTCGAACTGTTTTATATAAGCTTCAAAATCTACAACAACAATCTGTGTTGCAGAAGTATTTATTATCAAATTGATTTTATTGCATCCGCTACGCTCAGGTCTACGCTGCAAGCACTCATCACAAGCCTTTGCATCAGACAATTCTACAATACCGGATTTTAATTTGTAATCGACACGAACATTATCCGAAGCAAGACCATGATGCGCGGGATAAAGAATTTTCAGCAATTCTTCTATCATTTGCTCAACTCGTTAAACTCATGATATATGACAGACATCATTTCGGTCAGATCATACGTGTCAACAATCGTATTGCCTTTTTCGTCTTCGCTCATAAGGTTCTGTGCGCTTCCGTCGTATATTCTATATACAGCCATATCGTCAGCGTCTACATGTGCACGGCCTTCCGCATGCTGGTGCAACAAAACGTTCAGATAGTTCAGTATGTATGGGCTATGTGTAGCCATGATGATACTCATGTGTCTGTCGTTAGAAGCGGCGATGGATGCGTTCTTCACCAAATCGTCGATCAGGCGGCACTGCGCATCGGGAAACAGACTGAGTTCTGGCTCCTCCAGATGGATATGCACATACTTAGGCAAGTCGGCAAGTTCGATGACCGGCGAGAACTTTGTAAGCAATTCATTGTCATACAGATAGTCGAGTACAGAGCGACGGAAAGCGTTCTTAAAAGAATAGTCTTTCGCAAAATGCTGCACTATCACGGAAAGCGGAGTGGATGTCTGTATGCCAGAAGAGGCTTCAGTCAGCTCAATCGGAGTATAAGCGTCGTCAGATGGCGACACCATCAGCTTTGCAGGACGTCCCTTAGGGTGCTTCACAGTCAGTTTCAGTCCCAAATAAGACAGGTCATACTGTTTGTCTTCCCTTACGGCTTGAGCGAAATCATTCATCGTCTCATGGAAGTAGAAGCCCAACGAGGCATTCTTGTTGGTCAAGGCGTTCGCCGTCCAAGCAGGTATGACATTTCTGTTTTCCGAAACAAACGATTCTTTCCAGAACGAGAGGTCTTCCTTGTTAATCTCAGGCAGTTCTATCTTCCTTTTTGTCTTGCCATGTTCAATAGTGTAGACATTGCCTGAATCGGTAGTCACCTCGTATAGTATGTACGAGTCGTCCTTGAACATAGACACGAGGTTGGTTGCTTTCACCAACGATTCAAAACGAATTCTGAATGGCGATTTCGTAATTTCAGAGTGTCTGAGAAAAGAACGTATATTCGCCCTCTTATAAAGATATCTCATCAATATGAGCACTTTCATTAGCGTACTCTTTCCGATAGCAGACTCACCGATAAGCACCGTAAACGGAGCAATCTCCAACCTGTCTATCTTCTTGAGCGGGCCAATATTATGTATAGTTATATATTCTTTCATTTTATGTCAGAACAAGAGAATTGCATTTATTCATGCAAATCTACATAATTAATTATAATTAAAAGTTTTTGTTTATATGTATCACAGTAATCAGAACAGATAGTTGTAATCCAGCGTCAGCTTTTCGAGTTCACTCTGGAATCTGTCCTTGGTGTCAACATCCAACGCCGGATTGCTGAGTATCGAATCCATCATCTGGATCACTTTGCCCCCTTCACTCATGATGGGGTCGAGGTTTTCCTTGAACTGTTCGATGAAGGGCGCATAGTAGTAATTTATCTCCTCTATGATGAAGGAGCAGATGCTCCAGGCGGCATTGAGGGTGAGGCGATTGCGTGACAGCTCCTCCAATACGTACTTTCGCAGATAGTCGATGTTTTCTGCCTGCTCCGCTACGTCCTTGTCGGTTTTCACGGGGTGGAAATAGCGGTCTATCAGCACCTGCCGCTCGTGAAGATTGCGTTTGTAGAAGATATTCTCGTCGGAAGCGGATGCCTTGTCTTGCTCCACTTCCTCAAAATGCTCGGCATGAATGCCACTGACGGCAACACTCAGTCCTCCCACATCCATGACAAGTCGACGGTCACGGTCGATACGGATGATGTAGCCCTCCAGTCCTGCGAGTTCTCCACTGGTGATGCGTAGCAGGATGCGGTTGCGGGCATAATAATGGAATGGCTTGAGCAGGAAACGGATGCGCTCCGGCTCCGTCTGGTTGATGCGCATAAAGGGACGCATCTGGGAGTCTGATATCACTGCCACTCTGCCGGTGCTGCAGTTCTTGCACAAATGGGTGTTGGGAAAATTCCTGTCAAGATAGGCTTGTATATCTTTGGGAAGACCCTGGAAGAAGACGAGACCGCTGACGGTGGGCAATTCCTTGCGCTGCACCTTAGCACTGGCTGTGCGCTTGAAATATCTCACGGTTTTATGCACGAAATATGTCATGCCGTCTTTGACGAACTGTTCTTCCATGCCCTTCACTTTTCTGTGATGCAGAAAGAGATATGACCAAGTGGTAGAGTCGGGGCGACGACACTTCTTCACCACTGAGCCAGCCTTTACGTCTTGCTCAGTAACATGGGTGCCCTTTGGAGAAACGGGGTTCTCGTCGGCTGTAGAAAAAGAACTCGTACCATCCGGTTTCATAAATTCCGCTCTACTTTATGTCATCAGCTGCAACCATGCATGATGGTTGCGGAAGCCTATTTAGTTTGTCATTGTTATGCATCATCTTATTGGTGTTAAAGCCATGAGAAATAGCATTCTCATCTTGTGCATATAAATAAAACTTGTCGCCCTCTTTTATGGTAAGATATACATCTTGTTGCAAAAATACAAATTTTAGTTGGATTAAGTGTAGGATTATATTTTTTTCTGCTTAGTAATGGTAAAAAAAACTTGACCAATTTTGAGAAAGTTAGGATTTATATTCTTATACTCTGTCTTTTTGCCGTTTTTGAATTTTGTCATCGGTCACATAGCCCGCTATGCTCCCTCTTTCAAACTCCGAAAGTACATATAAAAAGTGTTTGAGAGAAGAATGAGGAAAGTTTACTGGTTATC
>CAVBFA010000064.1:0-6913 GCA_963594595.1 Oscillibacter sp.
TTATCTACACTGTGCATCGCGCTTGCCGCATTCGCGGTAACGGCAAACGGTCAGGAAATATCAACGGTATCCGGCAAGATACGTTGTGGCAACCGTTCAGAACTGCTCCTGCCGCCAGGTAATTTCACTATGCGCGACTACGGATATATGAGAAGTTTCACTCCAGTGAACGTACGCAAGGCCGACGCCACTGCCGAGACCGCAAAGCTGACGCTGAAGGTGACCAGCAAGCGCTCTCCAGACCAGGCAATCGTGATTGGCAAGGACTTCATGCAGGCAGTGGAGTTCAGCGCCAAGACCGGTTCCATAGATCTGCCTAAGGGCACCTACGACCTCTATGTGGAGTTCGGCGGAAAGACCTCATACTATGTGTTCAGAGAGAACGTGGAGGTGAACGGCGACATGGAACTCAGCATCGACCAGTCTGAGGCAAACATCCCTATCGAGACATATTATTATGACGAGAACGGCAACGAGCTCCACGCCGTGGTGAAAGACAAGGGCGAAGTGGTGGAGGAAGCCACTTGCGACGACATCGTGAAACTCTTCTCTTTCGTCAACAAGGACTATGGCTACGTTTCGTTCGTGATGCACTGGGGCTACTTCCCCAAGGGCTGGCGCATGAACTGCTATGTGAACAAGCTCAGCGACAGATATTATTTCGCCGAGGCAGGCACATACATGAAGGGAACCCACAACTATGCCTACAAGACCATCATCAATGACTTCGAGAACGACAACATCCACAAGTCTGTTCCTGCCAACCTCAAGAGGATGGAGACCGACTTCGCCGTTTCTCCAGTCATGAAGGGCGATAAATATGTCAATATGCCAGGTATCGAGACGTCGCTTATCATCAACGGTGCCACATTGGGCGACTCCCGTATGTGGGGACTTCCTGATGCTGCCGACAACGGCAAGGTGATTACCTATATCGACAGCCCTGCGTCTGATCCAACTCTCAAGCACCAGATGGATATTGGTGTGCGCCCGTTAGTGACAGACTCCTATGTGATGAAGAAGGACTATGACGGATATGACTACGAAGATTTCTCATTCATGGTGGCACCAATTGCCACAGGCAATGCCAACGAGGATATCAAGTATAACGTTTCCTGCTACGACCTGAGCTATCTCTTCAACGTGCCGGAGGGTACCATTAGCTATATGGTATATCCAGGCCATCCTCAGTTCTCCTACTATTCTGCCGACGGCAACGCTCCATTCGGCGAAAGCGTTCCGGTGTTGTCATACCGCTCGGTGCAGATGATGGAAAGCGATGGGCTCAATCCTTACGACCAGATACGCTACATGGGCCGCTACGGTGAGATGCGCGAGACCGACGCAGTGCGTGCCGACTACCAGAGCGAGGTGACTGCCGACGGCATCTTCGTGAAGGTTACAAACGACAACGTGGAAATCGACGGCATGAAGGGCAAGAACTACAGTGAGGTGCACTACGACCTGAAGAAGGAAGACACCACGGCTCCTACATTCCAGATGCTCCAGTTCAAAGACGCAGCCGGCAACATCTGCGACCGCTTCGATGATATCCAGGGTGCCAAGATGCAGATGGCAGGAGGTGACTTCGCCTATGTAGACAACCAGAATCCTCCATACGTCGGCCACTTCACATACAAGGATCCGGCAAGCGTGAAAGCATACTATGCTCCTCACGAAACAGATACATGGACCGAGCTCACCGTCAGCGAAGACAAGTCAAAGCTCTTCCTCCCGGCATTCGGAAACTTCTATGAGGCAGACCTCAGCTCTGTGAAGGCAGATGCGGCAAACACATGGTTCGACGTTCGTATTGAGATTGCCGACGCAGTGGGCAACTACCAGAAGCAGACCATCGCTCCGGCATTCATGCTGAACAACACCAACTCTATCCAGCAGGTGGCTTCCGACGGCAAGGGTGCTCTCGTGATGAGCGGCAAGACAGTGAGACTCGCCGACGGCAAGGCAGCCAAGATGACCGTGCGCTCTATCGACGGCCGCACAATGCAGAGCGCGTATGCCAGCGAAATCGACCTCAGCAACATGGGTACAGGAATGTACATAGTGACTGCACAGACCGACAACGGCACAGTTTCAGCCAAGGTTGCTCTCTGATGACAGAAATCATACAGGCTGACTGACAGATTAGAAACATACAGGCTGACTGACAGGCAAGCGGGTGGGGCGACATTCTATTACCACTTTTCAAGGCCATGACCTTACTTACTTTCCCGCCAACTTGTCTGAAAGTCGGCACATCAACAGCAGGCAGCAGTGATGAAGAGTTTTCTTCCACTGCAGCCTGAACTGTTTTTTATCCCAAACCGGTCATTAGGGCTTACCTGGATTTTGCTTTTTCAGAATAGTGGATTACTGTCCGTTCAATGTAATGTTTTGGGCACAGTCTGGGGTGTGAAATTTGCCCACTTGGGGCACGGTGCTTGCCCCAAGTGAGAAAGCTGCTTACCCCACATGGGCACGGTGCTTGCCCATTTTCTGTAGTTTTTGTTATACTTTCCAATGATTGTGGTTTGGCAATTTTCAAAGCAAAGAACAACTGCCAGAGGAGTGTCAGTCTTGTGTAGCTTGCAATGGTTTTTCCATGCAAAAATAGTTTCTTTTGATGGTGTTTCAGCCAACTGAGGAAATGAAATGCAGCCAACTGAGGAAACGAAACACAGCCAACTGAGGAAACGAAACGCAGCCAACTGAGGAAATGGAATACGGCCAACTGAGGAAACGAAACACGGCCAACTGAGGAAATAAAACACGGCCAACTGAGGAAATAAAACACGGCCAACTGAGGAAATATGACAATAAATTCCTATCTTTGCATTCGATTTACACTATCTTAAAATATAAAGATGCATATTGTGATAACATAAAAACACGTTTGATGTTACCGTTCTTCATGCATTATAATTATATGAATTCGTAATCAAATATCTGAGATATGGAATACAAACATAGAATTGCTGACCAGATGCTTGCTAAGAAACTGGCAAGCAAGGGGGCGGTTTTGATTGAAGGACCTAAATGGTGCGGAAAAACGACCACCGCAGAGCAACAAGCCCGCAGTATCCTGTATATGGACAATCCTGCCTCGCTGGAGACGAATCTGCAGATGGCGGAAATCGACGCTTCTGTCTTGCTGGATGGTGAAACTCCAAGGCTGATCGACGAGTGGCAGCTGGCACCAAAACTCTGGGACGCCATAAGATTTGAGGTTGACCATAGGCATGATGTCGGACAGTTTGTCTTGACTGGTTCTGCCGTTCCTGCCGAAGAAAAAGACATGCACCATTCTGGAACAGGAAGATTCAGCTGGCTTACCATGCGTCCCATGAGTCTGTATGAGTCGGGAGAATCAAACGGAAAGGTGAGCTTGGCACATTTGTTTGAGACGCCGGAAAAGATAATTGCCACTAACAAGTTGAAAATTGAAGACCTTGCCTTTCTTATCTGCCGTGGCGGCTGGCCTTTTGCATGCGGATTGCAGGATGAGGCTGCTCTGGCACAGGCTTTCGACTATGTGGATGCGGTTGTCAAGAAAGACGTGTCGCGGGTTGATGGCGTGAATCGTAATGCCACTACTACAAGGTTGCTCCTGCGGTCGTATGCCCGCAACCAAGGTTCGCAAGCTACTATCGGCACTATCGTGGCAGACATGCTGACAAATGATGAAAATGAAATCAGCGTCAAAACGGCAGGAAGCTACTTGGACGCGTTGAGGAAGATATTCGTCATCGAGGACTCTGAAGCGTGGAATCCGAACCTGCGCTCCAAAACCGCAATCCGAACTGCAAATACCCGATATTTCATTGACCCCTCTATAGGTACAGCGATATTGGGACTTGGTCCTAAGGATCTGATTAACGACCTCAATACGATGGGACTTTTCTTCGAGACTCTTTGTGTCAGAGACTTGAGAGTCTTTGCTGACGCTTTGGATGGAGAGGTATATCATTATAGGGACAAAAACGGATTGGAATGTGATGCAGTAGTGCATCTGCGAAACGGGAAATATGGTCTTGTGGAAGTGAAGCTCGGTGGCGACAAGCTCATCAACGAGGGAGCTGCCAATCTTATTAGTCTTGCAGAAAAGATCAATACAGACAAGATGAATGTCCCTTCATTCATGATGGTGCTGACGGGAACTGGCGACTTCGCATACCGAAGGAAAGACGGCGTGTATGTTGTGCCTGTCGGATGTCTGAAAGACTGACAAAAACACATATAAGGTCTGATGACCGGTTGGTGGGGGTAAACGTTCTGATGACCGATTGGGACCTTATAGACCCACAATGCGATAATGCCTCCCGATACATTTTTCCGACATATATAGCGCTGATATATCCTTTTTTTCATATTTTTGCAGCGGCAATCCGCCCATACATTATTCTATGAAGCATAAAATACTATCAGCATTGATACTCCTGTGCTCTTCTCTCCAGACCCTTTGGGCGCAGAAGAGTCTCATAAACTATGAGGACAGCCTCTTCAGCATCGACGACGTGGTGTGTGTGGGGGAGCGTCCCCACTATCTCACACCCAGCCAGACCATCTCGGGACCTACGCTGCAGAACCTCTCCACCACTTCTGTTGCCGACGCACTGAAATATTTCTCAGGCGTGCAGATAAAGGATTTCGGCGGACTGGGCGGACTGAAGACCGTAAACGTGCGCTCGCTCGGGTCGCAGCACGTGGGGGTGTATCTCGACGGCATCCGTATCACCAACGCACAGAACGGACAGGTGGACCTGGGCAGATATTCACTCTCCAACATGGAGTCGGTGTCGCTATACAATGCCAACAAGAACGAGCGCCTGCAGTCGGCAACCGAATATGCCTCGGCTGCCACGGTGTATATGCAGACCAGGAAACCCGACCGCACCACGCTGACAGCAGAATACGGCACGGGATCCTTCGGACTGAACAAGGTGAAGGGATATTTCTCGCTGAAAGGCCGCCTCTTCGTGGATGCCGAATATCAGCATACCGACGGAAACTACAAGTTCCGCTTCCGCTCCCTCTCTGAAGACACCATCGGCAAGCGCCACAATTCTGACATCCGGTTCTACAGGCTCGAGGCGGCTGGGTTCTACAAGGGGCTCGCCACCCACGTGTATTACTACAACTCGGAGCGCGGACTGCCCGGACCCGTGATACGACGGCTCACCGACCAGTGGGACTCCACCGACAGACAGTGGGACCAGAACTTCTTCGTGCAGTCGTCATACAAGAAAATGTGGGAGGACTTCGGACTGAGGGCAAACCTGAAATATTCGTTCGACTATCTGCACTATCTGCAAGACCCGTCTACCAACGCCTCTGCCATCTACTGCAACAACCACTACACGCAGCAGAGCGTCTACGCCTCTGTGGCGGGGTCGTACAATATGAAATACCTGTCGCTCACGGCGAGCACCGACATCACATGGAGCGACCTCAATACCGATGTGTATAGGTCAAGCTATGTATACCGCCTCGACTCCAAGAGTCTGCTCTCCGCCATCCTCTCGTATAGAGGACTGGAGCTGAACCTCGCCATGCTCTATACCCACATACAGGACCACACCCGCGGCAACGCCTCGCCGCTCGTGAAGTTCACACCCATGTTCCTCGCCTCCTACAAGAGCGGACCGTGGGTGGTGAGAGCCTTCAACAAGCGCATCTTCCGTGCCCCCACGCTCAACGACCTATACTACACCCTCACGGGCAGCACCGACCTGAAGCCGGAATACACCACGCAGTGGGATGTCGGAGTGGACTATCGCGGCAGACATCTCCACTTTGCCATCGACGGATACTACAACGAGATAGAAGACAAGATAGTGGCGATACCGATGAAATGCCAGTTCAGATGGTCGATGGTGAACTTCGGCAAGGTGAAGTCGCTCGGCATGTCGCTATCCGGAGGCTACGACCACGAGTGGGGCAGATTCTCACTCGCCACAAACGCCAACTACACCTGTCAGAGCGACCGCGACTACAGTATGCCCTCCGATCCGGAATACAAGCACTACGTGCCATACAGTCCGCTGCATTCCGGTTCGCTCATCGTCGATCTCGGCTTCGACTCATATTCGCTCTGCACCTCGTTCCTGTATACCGGCGAGCGCTTCGCCCTCATCTCAAACAATGCCGACGACATGCTGGGCGACTGGTATACCGTGGACCTGAAGCTGAACAAGCGGTTCAGGCTGAAGAACGGCATGGTGGTGCAGGGCACCGTGGAATGCAACAACCTGACCGACTCGCGCCACGAAGTGGTGAAACGCTATCCCATGCCGGGACGGAACTGGAAGGCGACAGTGAAATTCGAACTCTGAGAAGTTTGCCAACTCTTGATGATATGAACAGACATTATATATATATACTGACGATAATGCTGACGGCTACGCTGCTCGCCGCCTGCTCGCTGGAGTCTGCCGACAGTGAACCGCCCGTGGCGCCCACGCAGACAGACGACAGAATCGTGGTTCTCTGCGAGGGTCTGTGGGGACTCGACAACTCCACGCTCAGCTATATAGACGGCGGAACGGTGACCAACGGGTGGTTCAAGAAGAACAATCCCGGAATGCACCTCGGCGACACGGGCAACGACATACTGCAGGTGAACGACACGCTGATTGCCATATCGGTGAACTGGTCGAACATCATACAATATATCTATCCCGACGGAAGGGCGATTGCCGCCACCGAAGACATACCCAACAACCGCCGCCTCGCCACCGACCGTCGCGGATATCTCTACTGCACCTCGTATGCCGACAACGGCTATGTGGCAAAGATTGACATCAGGACGAAGCAGATAGTAGACACCTGTCATGTGGGCTACGAGCCGGAGGGTGTGGCATACTACGACGGCAGGCTCTTCGTGGCAAACACCGGAGGCTACGGCACCCAGGCC
>CAVBFA010000064.1:7048-16455 GCA_963594595.1 Oscillibacter sp.
GCCGGTCATGAGTATGAGAGCACCGTCTCTGTGGTCGACGCCGCCACGATGCGCGAGATAAGGCGCATCGACACGGGGTGCATCAATCTCTTCGGCGACATGACGAGCAGCGGACAGTTCCTGTGTATCAATTCCGCCGGCGACAGTTATGACGTGGCGCCAAAGACGGTGGTGTTGAACATGGCGGACGAGGAGTTCCGGGTGTTCGATTTCCCTGCCACATACTCCTGCGTCTACGCCAACCGCTTCTATCTGATAGGTAGCAGCTACTCGTATGTCACCGGCGACTATACCCTCACCACACACACCATCGACCTGCCCTCGATGGACGTGGCAGACGGGCTCGACTCCTATGCCGCGGCAGCTCCGGAAATCCTGAAATTGCAGGCACCCTACGGCATTTTCATTTCGCCATATTCGGCACATATGTATGTCACCGATGCGCGGGGATATGCCACGAACGGCAGACTGTATGAATTCTCTCCCACAGGCGAGCTGATTGGGCGATACCCTCTGGAGGGGATAAATCCGGGCAAGTTGCTGTTTCTGAAAAAGTGAACGCTTTCTGATACGGGAAGTGGGGCTTATGATATGTAAATCAGCGTTTATTGGAATAAAAGATCTTAAAACTACATAGATTATGAAGAAGTTGTTTTTGTCATCTGCATTATGCGCTATAGCGGCAGTTGCCGGCGCGCAGACACAGAAGGTCAGCGTATTGGAATACTGTCCGGCACCGGGACAGTTCGTGAACATACTGCCCGAAGTGGAGGAGGGGATGACCCGCGAACAGGTGTTGAAGGCATGCGAGGACCAGTTGGCAAAGAAGGGCTATCTCGTACACCTCGGTTCTTTCGGCGGATACATCACCGTGAAGTTCGACCACCCCGTGGAGAACAAGACCGGTTCTGACCTTCTCATCACCGGCAATGCCATGTATGCCGCCGACGACCCCGTGTATGGCAAGGAGACGATTGGCGGAAGCATTGAGCCGGGAATAGTATATGTGGGAGTGGGCGACAACGTGGAGACGGCGGAATGGTATGAACTCGCCGGCTCGGAATATTTCACCGACGAATACCGCAGGATGAGGCTCACCTACTACAGGCCGACGGCTGAGGAGGGTGAGCACGCACTGCCGGGGTCGATGTATGACATGTATCTGAAATGCTCAGGAGTGGTGACGGAAAAAAACGACTCATGTTGGGATTTCACAAACTATTATCCTAAGCTCGCTGCCCACAAGCAGACCTACTGGCCGATGTGGGAGACTGCCGACGAGCTGACTTTCGAGGGCGGCCGCCTGCCGAACCCGGGAAAGAAATACGAGATGGACGGCAGGGACTATTGGGTGCAATACCGCTATGCGGCTGATTCTTACGGATATGTGGATGCCTGTCCGGCTAACGACCCGAAATATTGTTCGTTCGACATCGACTGGGCTGTTGACAAGGATGGCCGTCCGGTGGCTCTCGACCACATCGACTTCGTGCGCGTGGCAACCGGCGTGTTGCAGTTTTGCGGTCTGATAGGCGAGACGTCCACTGAGATAGACACCTTCCAGGACCTGCATCTCGTGCCCGGCTACGATGACGCCCCTTATATCATCACGCCCCGTCCAAACCCCAACCAGCCCGTCGACGGCATCACCGCCCCTATATACAAGACCCGCCCCTCTGACACCTACTACAACCTCATGGGACAGAAAGTAGACCAGCTCGTCAGAGGCCAGATATATATCCACAACGGCAAGAAAATGGTATTCTGACGATATTGATCAGACAGCCAGGTGTAGCGTGTCAATCAGACAACCAGATGTAGTCCGTTTGTTAGACAGTTAGGTGTCGTCAGTCAATCGGCCAGTCAAGTGTATCTGTCCCTCCCCTTCGGGGGAGGTTAGGTGGGGGCTGTAATGATTGGCTGAATAAGTCTTTGACAAAGACAGAGTAACTTGTTCCTTCCCTTTGGGAAGGCCAGGATGGGTTATCCTTCGGGGGAGGTTAGGTGGGGGCTGGTGTGAGAGTCAGAGTAACCATAGTCAACACCAAGGCTAATGACTATGGTATCCATCTTCAGCCCCCTCTCGTTCTCCCCCGTAGGATGGGTCTGCGGTTAGGTGGGGGCTGATGTCAGTAAGCGTTGTATTATTATAGGCTGTTCAAGATCAGCAAAAAAACTCTAAAAAACTACTGTCTTAATTTCTGTTGACCCATGTTAAGAATATGCACAAAATGAGGGTTTTGTGCTGAAATGTTTGTGTATGTCAACAATTATTACTACTTTTGCAACCGAATTTAAGAAACGGCTTAACTGCTTACGTATTGTTCAAGCAAGTTTTGCCACAGTATTTAACTGGTGTCCAGGGTCAACGTTTTTTTTCTCTTATGTTTAAAGTTGACACCGCGGGATTAATGTTCATATATTGTGTCAGAGTATTGACCAGAGTTGTTGTTGTGCCCAGTCAATACGGCCCAGATGCCAAAAATAAAAGGTTATGAATTTTTCAACAAAGAGTAGGATTTTTTTAGTAGTATTATTATTCATGTGTCTTCCTTTGGCAGCGCTTGCCGGAGGCGACGAACAAACGACAGCAGATTTCGACTGGGAACCCGTGATGGAAGCTGTGATACAGGTGGAGAGCGGAGGCAACCCGAATGCCAAAAGCGGCAATTCGTGTGGAGCAATGCAGATAACACCGATTTGCGTGGCACAGTGTAACATCATACTGAAGGCTCGCAAGAGCAAGAAGCGCTATTCGCTGAAAGACCGTTTCGACGTGGCTAAGTCGAAAGAGATGTTCCGACTCATACAGTCGTTCTACAATGTGGAGAACAACATCGAGAAGGCAATCCGATCATGGAACGGCGGTATGCGATACTCCATAAAGGGTACGCAGCGCTACTACGAGAAGGTGATGTCATATCTCAACAAAAAGCAGTAGGCTGTCACCCCAAGCGGCAGGAGGCAAACATCCTCTCTCGCTGGGCAAAACAACAAGAGTTTTGGCAAATTATAAATAAGCAAGTCGCCAAGTCACGACCAACCACGGTCATGGCTTGGCGGCTTTTCGTTTCTGCTTGACCGGTTTGGGGCATGATAGTAACCGATGTAAATTTGTAACGCATTTCATTTTTTCATAGAAGATGCAAGTAAATTTGCAATGCATTTCATTTTTCATGAATAACCCCAAGAAATTTGCAATGCATTTCATTTTTATGGCTAAAACACAAGAAATTTGCATTCCATTGCATTTTTCCTTTCTTTGATAATAATGGTATATCCCCTAACCAATGTCTGGTTCTGTATGGTTGATGAAAAAAAAAATCACGCATCATGGAGGGAATCGTCCTCATATGATGCGTGATTCTGTATGTATTCTCTTCTGCCGCATGCGGAAGACAGCAAGCAGTTGTATAATATTACATTGAATGGCCGACCGATTAGGGTTAAACGGCCTGATGCCCGATTGGGGATGCGGCAGCAGACGTCAGAACTGCTCCAGAATCTCGATGCGCTTCTGCGTGTCGGGATGGGTGGAGAAGAGCGATGTGAAGAAGCCCATGCCCTTGCCGCCGCTCAGAGCCTGCGGATGCACGATGAACAGCTGTGCCACATCGTCGCGTTTCACATTCTTCAGTCCGGGTTTGTTGCTTATCTTGCGCAGTGCCGAGGCGAGGGCGAGCGGATTGCCGCAGAGTTCAGCACCGCCGGCATCAGCCATATATTCGCGCTTGCGGCTGATGGCAAAACGGGTGAGCAGGGCGAAGAAATAGGCTATGATGCCAAGGAAGATGGCAATCAGGAACACTAGTATCGCAGCGCCGCCGTTGTTGTTGTCGTCATCGTTGCTGCTGCTGCTCGAACTGTCGCTGACAATCCAGAACAACGACCTGATGCTGACCTGTATTATCGTCGTGATGATTCCCACGAAGATGATGCTCGTGATGAGCAGACGGGTGTCGCGGTTGCGGATATGCGTCAGCTCGTGGGCTATCACACCGGCCAGCTCGTCGTCGTCGAGCACATTCAGCAGTCCGGTGGTTACCGTCACTGTGTAACTCTTCCTGTCTATTCCGCTGGCAAAGGCGTTGAGCTGCCGGTCTTTCACGACATTTATCTTAGGCATGTCCATTCCTGCCGCCATTGTCAGGTTCTCCACGATGTTATACACTCTGGGGTTTTCGCGGCGCTCCAGGGTTTTGGCTCCCGTCGCCGCCTTCACCATCGACGCATTGAAGAAATATGCTATCACAAACCACACGCTCACGGTGCCCACCACCCATGGCAGCGAGTCGATGAACGCTCCGTTCACCCATGTCCAGTTCACGTTGCCTCCAACAAGTTCGGCAGTGCCGTCCAATGCTACGCCGCACTGGCTCAGCAGTACGTAGAACAGCCACACCATGAGGAGCGTGAGCAGTGGGAACGCCAGCAGCAGCAACAATGTCAGTTTGTTGTTGCGGCTGACTTGGGTATACATTCCTACGTATTTCATAATCAAGAGTTTGTTTCCGCCGTCCGGCTGCCGATGGTGGCTGCCGCGACGTGGGAAGAGTTAGAAATCGGAGTCTTTGTGCAGACTCCCATACTTGTCAGCGGGGTTCACCCGAATTGACATGCAGACCGTGGCTTAGAAATTGATTTCCGGAGCCTTCTCCACTGCGGCACGGCTCTCCTGCGGAATCTCGAACATAGGCTGGCGTGAGAATCCGAATATCTTGGCGAAGAGGTTGCTTGGGAAAGTCTCCACGGCATTGTTGAGCTCACGTGTGGCAGAGTTGAAGAAGCGGCGAACGGCAGCGAGCTTGTTCTCGATGTCGGCTATCTCCTCCTGCAGCTGGATGAAGTTCTGGTTAGCCTTCAGGTCTGGGTATGCCTCAAGCGAAACCTTGAGTCCGGCGAGTGCGCTTGTCATCATGTTGTCAGCCTTCACCTTGTCGTTAATGGTCTGTGCTCCCATTGATGCGGCGCGGGCGTCGGTCACTCGCTGCAGCGTCTCCTTCTCGTGGGTGGCATATCCCTTCACTGTAGCCACGAGCTGTGGGATGAGGTCGCAGCGCTGCTTGAGCTGCACGTCGATGTTTGCGAAAGCGTTCTCACGGTTGTTGCGCAGTTTCACGAGTCTGTTGTAGATTGACACGAGCCATATCGCCAGGATTGCGACGATAACGATGATCACGATTGTTGTTGTCATAATGTTTAGGTTTTTTTTAGTGCCTTCTCCCGTTGCTTGTCGCGTCGGGATCGTCGGCGTTGTTAATAATGTGTTATTTTCTTTCTTTGTTCGTTATGCGTTTCTGTCTCTTTTCCCATATAACGCAGGAACTGACAGGAATACTACAAAAATAAGACCTTTTCTTGTTTTGTCACGTCTGATTTAAGTTTTGTTTTGCTTTATGTTCATTTTTTTTGTTACTATGGCGTTCTTTTTAAATTACTATGCCGTTCAGTTTCGTTACTATGCCATTCCTTTTTCTGTCCTCTGCAAGTTTCCGTTTATGTCAGGCATTGCTTCTTCTCAGTCTTCCAGAGTTTCATTGTTGCCTGGCATTGCTTCTGCCTTCCAGAGTTTCATAGTTGCTTGGCGTTGCTTCTTACTGCCTTCCAAAGCCTCATTGCAGCATGGCGCAGTAATCATTCTGCCCAGCATAGTTCTTGTTCTGTTGCAAAGGTAGCCAATAATCGTGAGACCATAACTTGCAAATCCTCTCAAAAAACTTGCAAATCCTCTCAAATATCATATTTTCCCTCTCGTTTCCAATAATATTACATGAAATGTTACACCCCGCAGAATGTTACACCCCTCATCGCCTATAATTGCACAAAGTGCGTTATACAGGCTGCTAACGGCATATTCTATGCGTGTATAAGCTTACGTTAGCACGATAGGCAGATACTGATGTTCGCTCTAAGTTTGAAGAAGAATGCAATGCAGTTGAATAAACGTTAAAATATCAAGGAGGTGATTCATCTAAGTTTAAAGATTGATTTTAGCTTTGCAGCTTCCTTCGTAAGTTTCTCAGGGTTTTGCTTCGCCAATTTTGCCAGGTTGAAGAGCTTCCATTTTACCGAGGGGTAATTCCGCATGTAGGCGAACTCGTAGCCTTCCCATTCCGGCTTGCCCTGTTCAAAGCTTACGAGGAAGTTCTTGTCTGCTTCTGACATCATGCCATTCACATCATCTATCAGTTTGGTGCGTGTTTCTTCAAATTCAGCATAAGTGAAAGGGATGTCGGTCATTCCGTCAAACTGGTTGGCCATGGCCTCGCTTTGGTCAATCAGTCTTGGAGCAAAGGACTCGTGGATTGGACGGTCGCTGCCAAGCAGACAGAATATCAGACCTTCGCGACAATCGGCCAGGGGAATGTCCATATACTTCACGTCAAATAAGTCGCGAGGATGCTGGCGAGAGAGTGCGGCTGCAATCTTGCCTCCATAAAGCTGGGTAAGTGGAACGATATTGGCCTCACAATAGAGTCCAAACTCATTCTGTGCCTTCTCGCTTAATGACACAGTGATGTTCTCACCGCCCACTAGTCCACGCTTAGTCTGATTTACTTCTACTTTTACCTGTTTGCCCCGCCACTCGCAAAGCAACTTGCTGGTGTCGTAGTTGGGCTTTATGTGCATACCCTTGAAAGCCTTCTTCGCTTTCTCGCAAATAGATGCCAGATGAAGGTTGATGTCATCGAGGCTCTGCTTCCGGTCAGCCAGCGGAATATAGGTGAGGTCTATGTCGACCGAGTATCTGGGCAAGTCTTTCAAGAAGAGATTTATGGCGGTGCCACCATGGACTGCAAATACACCTTCCTCCATAACGATGGGCATAATGCGAAGCAGCAGCTCCACCTTTTGGGCATAAACTCTGCCGGTTAAATTGTTCTCATTCATACTCTGCAAGGTCTTTAGGAATGATCATATTGTATTTTGCTATATACTTACCTGTCGGCACCACCATGTATCGGGCTAAGCCCAGTTGTACATTGTCAAATTTCAACGCCTTGAACCATGGATGTCCGGCTTTCTCTGCCATATAGACAAAGAGTCGCTTAACCTTTTGCGAGGAGCACGTTTCAAGCAACGATTGCACCAGCCTGGGCCGAAGCGTAGTCATACTCTCCATTATATAATATAGATCTAATAGCGAGGAGGCAGCCTCCGGCAGGTGGAGACATTCCAGAAAGGCACGCTCTGGCGAGGACACCAAAAG
Organism: Oscillibacter sp.; assembly: GCA_963594595.1. Lineage (GTDB taxonomy): Bacteria > Bacteroidota > Bacteroidia > Bacteroidales > Bacteroidaceae > Prevotella. The sequence continues at coordinate 14,259 of CAVBFA010000064.1, forward strand.
GATATCACCTTCAAAGGTCATGGTCTCCACGCCAAGCAGGTCATCCCCCAGAAAAGAAGTAGTCATATACTTCACTGTCATATCCCAATCATGCGACAATATCCATGAGGGAAGCTTATTCGTTCTTCCGGTAAACAGATAAGCTTGTGGCTTGCCCAATGACAGATAATGGGAATAACCACGCAGCTCGAGGGCTGTGTAAGCACCAACGATGCATCGTTTCGACAATTGGTTGTTATAGGCGGATATGGCATGGAGCAGCTTGGGTGCAGTGCCGTTCAAGACATACACCCCTTTGGATATGCGGTTAAGCCATCCGCTCTTCATGTAGGCATATTGCCCCTTGGCATCCAGTCCCTGCCGTGTGAGCCAGTCGCCAAACATGAAGCCTATATTTGGATTGGATTCCATTATTTTCTGTATTTTTGTTGCCATCTTCTCTGATATTACGAATTTGACGATAATTTTTATGCAAAATTACACATTTATCTTGATTGACCAAATGTCTCGCCAAGAAAGTGTCGGATTTTGCTTGATATTGTGCGCTGTCTTCGCTTTCTTTGCGAATATGAGGCGCAAAAATTAGAAAAGACGCCTTATAAAGACATAAGACTGCAAGCGGTTATAAAATCATCACATGATACGGGCTAATAAACGTTTTGGGGCTTAATTCTGTATTTTTCAGCTGCTTGAAGTCAAACGCATTTCGTCTTCTTCAATTTCCCCTTTGAGTCCTGTATAATCGTTGATATTAAGAAATCATGCACATTAGTTTGCTGCAGATATAAGGTTTCAGATTACTTTTTAACCTGAAATCAATAAATAATGCGTAATAATCTCGTTAAGTCAGTTTTTTGCATTATCTTTGTACATTATTAATATTTGTGCATTATTAATATTAGGTATGAACATATCATTGCGAAATACGATACGGTGGGCACTCATCGCTATTGCCGCACCGATATTCCTCATCATATTGTTGGCGGTGCTGCTCTATCTGCCTCCGGTGCAGAACTGGGCGGTAGACTGCGTGGCGAGCTATGCCTCGGAGAAGACAGGGATGCAGATCTCCGTGGGCAGGGTGAATCTGGAGTTTCCGCTCGATCTCGGAGTGGAAGACTTCAAGATGATAAAGCCCAACGACTCGCTGCCGCAGGTGAGAGACACCGTTGCCGATGTGGAGAAACTCGTGGTCAGCGTGCAGCTCATGCCGCTGCTGAGCCGGCAGGTGGAGATAGACCAGCTGGAACTCAGGGGAGTGAACATGAACACCACCGACTTCATACATGAGGCAAGGGTGAAAGGCACCGTGGGGCTCCTCTCGCTACGCAGCCACGGCATAGACTGGGGCAAGCAGACAATCATCGTTGACGATGTGCTGCTCAGCGACGCCAACGTCAGCGTGGAACTCAGCGACACCGTACCGCCAGACACCACCAAGACCCCAACATACTGGAAGATACACGTGGAGGAGCTCAACGTAGACCGTACGCGTGCCGTGGTACACATGCCGGGCGACACCTTGCAGGTGGACGCATATCTGGGCAAGGCAGGAGTGAGAGAAGGAACCTTCGACCTGTACAAGAACCTGTATAGCGTGGGCAATTTCGAACTTGCTGACGGCAGGATAGCCTACGACAACAAGTTCATGACACGTTCGCGCGACATCATAGACCCCAACCACATCCTGCTCTCTCAGGTGAACCTCGGCATCGACTCCCTCTCATATGCCATGGAGACCTCGGAGCTGAAGCTCGTGATGCGCCATTGTGCACTGAAGGAGAGGGGAGGGCTGCAGATTGCCGACATCAAGGGACCTCTCTCCATGGACTCCCTCAAGCTACAGATGCCGCAGCTGCTGCTAAAGACCCCCGACTCATGGCTGAAAGCCGCCGTAGACATGGACCTCAACGCCTTCAGCGACTCCTGTCCGGGACGCCTCTCCCTTAGGGCAAACGCGTCGCTCGGAAAGCGCGACCTCATGCGCTTCATGTCCGGCATGCCAGCGCCATTCCGTCGCCAGTGGCCCGATAAGCCATTGACTGTCAACACGATACTCAGCGGAAACCTCCAGCGGATGAGGCTCCGGCTGCTCAACCTCAACCTGCCGTCGGCACTGAAAGTCGACGCCAACGGATATCTCACCAATCTCACCGACACCAAGCGGCTCGGCGCCAGCCTGAACTTCAAGGCGACG
>CAVBFA010000065.1:0-16422 GCA_963594595.1 Oscillibacter sp.
GGCTGAGGTGCTCGACGCCGACGCCTTCAGCGTGTTCAAGAAGAACGGCATCTTCAACAGGGAGACGGCACAGAGCTTCCGCGACAACATCCTCTCGAAGGGCGGCACGGAGCATCCGATGACCCTATACAAGAGATTCCGCGGATGTGAACCTACCATCGACGCACTGCTGGAGAGAAACGGAATAAAGAAGGCTTCGACAGAGGAGAACCGACAGCCTCAACAATAACGACAAACACTATCAAGAATCATGGACGACAAAGAGAAACAACTCAGGCTTGACCTCAGATACCTGCGCATGGCAGGTATATGGTCGGAGAACAGCTACTGCGAGAGAAGAAAGGTGGGATGTCTTGTCGTGAAAGACAAAATGATAATCAGCGACGGCTACAACGGCACGCCAAGCGGATTCGAAAACGTGTGTGAGGACGAGAACAACGTGACTCACCCCTACGTGCTCCATGCCGAGGCAAACGCCATAACGAAACTCGCACGAAGCTCCAACAACAGCGACGGTGCGACGCTCTACGTCACCGACTCTCCATGCATAGAATGCTCCAAACTGATAATACAGGCTGGCATCAAGCGTGTCGTCTATGCCAGGGAATACAGGCTCAGCGAAGGCATCGACCTTCTGAAAAGGGCTAATATTAATGTGATACATCTTAATCCAGACGAATATGAGACAAAATAGACCCAACCGACTGACGCCGATGCTAATGGCTATCTGCGTGATAGTGGGTGTGGTGATCGGCACTTTCTATGCCAACCATTTCTCGGGCAACAGACTGAATATCATAAACTCGGGAAGCAACAGACTGAACAACCTGCTGCATATCATCGACGACCAATATGTTGACGACGTGAACATCGACTCGCTCGTGGATATGGCGATACCGCAGATACTGTCTGACCTCGACCCTCACTCGGTTTATATCAGCGCCAAAGACGTGCAGAGAACACAGGACGACCTCAAGGGCTCGTTCTCGGGAATCGGCGTGGAGTTCGTTATCCGACAAGACACCATCCACGTGCAGAACGTGGTGAAGAACGGTCCGGCACAGCAGGCTGGCGTGTTGGCAGGCGACAAGATCGTGAGCGTGGACGGAAAACCTTTCGTGGGAAAGGTGGTGACCAACGAAGAGGCGATGCGCCGACTGAAGGGACAGAAGGGCACGAAGGTAAAAATCGGAGTGATGAGGTATGGTTCGAAAGCCGTGAAATACTTCACCATAACGCGTGCCAACATCCCTCAGAAGAGCATCTCGGCGGTGTATATGCTCGACGAGAAAACGGGATATATCAAGATAAAGAACTTCGGTGAGAACACTTACGCCGAACTGCTCGTTGCTCTGGCGGAACTGTCGCAGGAAGGATTCTCAAACCTCGTGATTGACCTGCGCGACAACACGGGCGGATATCTCGAATCGGCTGTGCAGATGATAAACGAGTTCCTGCCCAAGAACAAGCTCATAGTATATACCGAAGGTAGGAAATCGCCAAGACAGGAGTTCCGCAGCGACGGCAGTGGCAGCTATCAGAGCATACCGCTCGTAGTGCTCATCAACGAGGCGTCGGCATCGGCTTCTGAAATCTTTGCCGGAGCGATACAGGATAACGACCGCGGAACGATAATCGGACGCCGTTCGTTCGGAAAGGGACTGGTGCAGAAACAGATGGAATTCCCCGACGGCAGCATTATCCGCCTTACCACCGCCCGCTACTACACCCCATCGGGACGCTGCATCCAGAAGCCTTATACGGCAGGCGACAATGTTGACTACGAGGAGGACCTGCTGGCGAGATACCAGCACGGCGAATTCTTCTCACAAGACAGCATCAAGCACACAGGACCTGCCTACCACACCGGCATCGGCAGGACGGTGTATGGCGGTGGCGGCATCACGCCAGACATCTTCGTGCCGGAAGACACTATCGGCATGACGTCATACCTGAAAGAGGCAAGCATGAGCGGACTCATCCTGCAATTCGCCTTCGTATATACCGACGACAACCGCATCAAGCTGAACTCGTATAAGGAGATGATGGAACTGGCTGACTATCTGAAGAAACAGAACCTCGTGGACAAGTTCGCCACATTCGCAAACAAGAACGGACTCCAGAGACGCAACCTGATGATAAAGAAGTCGCACAGACTGCTCGACCGCTATATCAACAGCCGCATCATATACAACATCCTCGACGAGAAGGCATGGACGCAGTATATCAACGGCGACGACAAGGTGATAGACGCTGCCCTCAACGTGTTCAAGAACAATGCGGCGTTCCCCAAGAAACCTCAGCCTGCTCCTAAAGCTGCCACGAAGAATACAGCAGCAAGGGGAAAGAAGCTGCATAATGGCAAATGAGGCGAAACGGGACGACGACCTGAACCTACAATAATAATAATCTGACAAAGGAAAAACAACGAACATGCTTACAAAGACAGAATTGAGAAAGGCTGTCAGACAGCTGAAGAAGCAACATACGCAAGAGGAACTCAAGGCACTTTCTTCCGTAATAACGGGAAAGCTCCTTGAGCTTCCATGCATCAAGGATGCCGACACCGTGATGCTCTATTGCTCTCTGCCCGACGAGGTGTATACCATGGATATGATACACCGGCTGCATGGCGAGGGAAAGAAAATCGTGTTGCCAAAGGTGATCAGCGACTGCGAGATGGAACTGAGGGAATACGACGGCGACGCTGACCTGGAAGTGGGCAGTTTCGGCATCATGGAACCGTGCGGAAAACTCTTCACTGATTATGAAGACATCGACGTGACGGTGATTCCGGGCATGGCTTTCGACAAGGACGGTAACCGCCTCGGCAGAGGAAAGGGATATTACGACCGTTTTCTGAACGCTGCCGGAAAGAGGGGCGCCAATGAAAAGTGTGAAAACGGAAAATACGGAAACGGGAAGGGGAATACATATAAAATAGGTATATGTTTCCCGTTCCAGTTCGTTGACGCAGTACCTGCTGACGAACACGACAACAGGATGGACATGGTAGTCTGCGGTCAATAGAATTTTATATCTGTTATTATCATGCTGCCCACCTCAGCATTGAGACGGGTGATGAGCCGCTGCTTCATCATTGAGAGGTCCTGACGCAGGGCGGGATTCTTTATCTTCACCATCAGGGTCTGGTTCTTGATGAACTTCTCTCCGGTGTATGCCACCACGCCCGGACCCACGACACGGTCCCATGCGTTTACAAGACGATGCTGGAGGAGCGGCGTCTCAAGGCCGTTGCGTCTCAAACAGAGATTGAGTACATCGGCAAGATTCTGTACATCACGTCTGAACATATATTTTTCTCCTTTCCTCTTTTATTTGATTCTTAATCCAATCCCTACAGACAGGCTATCCGATGCAATGTGTGTGTAGGGTTAACCCCTGTAGGTCTATACTATCTTTCCTCCCTCCACATTGAATATCCTGTAGCTGGAGTCGCTCGCTTCGAGAATAGAGTCGAGGTGGTCACGGTTGGTGTCGGTGATGAATATCTGTCCGAACGCCTCTCCTGAAACGAGCCTCACTATCTGTTCCACGCGCATGGCGTCGAGCTTGTCGAACACATCATCGAGGAGTAGTATCGGACAGGTCTTCGACACCGTGGCGGAGAGATAGTTGAACTGTGCCAGTTTCAGCGCCACCACAAAGGTTTTGTTCTGTCCCTGACTGCCCTCTCGCTTCATCGGGAAGCCGTCGAGAAGCATCTCCAGGTCATCGCGGTGTACGCCATGCAGGGAATATCCCACGGCACGGTCTTTCATCCTGTCGCGACGGATGACATCGAGCAACGGCCCCCGCTGACAGTGCGACACATAGTTGAGACTCACCTTCTCCTTGCCGCCGGAGATTCGCGTATGGTAATCCTGAAACTGCGGCAGCAGCTCGCTGACGAAGGCTTTGCGCTTCTCGTATATCAGTTCTCCCTCCTTTGCCATCTGCTCCTCCCAGATGTCGAGCAGTGCGCCGTCGGGTTCTTCTTCCATCTTCAGTAGGGAGTTGCGCTGCTGCAATGCCTTGTTATATCTCGACAGTGCCTGCAGATAGGTGGCGTCGGTCTGCGAGATCACCACGTCCATCAAGCGTCTCCGCTCGTCGCTCGCCCCCTCGATGAGATATGTGTCTGAGGGGGAAATCATTATCAGCGGAATGAGTCCGATATGCTCCGACAGCCGCTTGTAGTCTTTCTTGTTGCGGCGGAAGCGTTTCTTCACTCCGCGCTTCATGCCGGTATAGATATCCAGTTCGTCGCCATCCTCGTTTTCATACACTCCCTCGATGACACAGAAGTCTGAGTCGTGGTTGATGACCGTGGAGTCTACGGAACTGGTGGCACTGCGACAGAAAGAAAGATAATACACGGCATCGAGGAAATTCGTCTTGCCTTCGCCGTTTGAACCGATGAAGCAGTTAATGCCCGGCGACAGCTGGAGCGACGATTCCTTTATGTTCTTATAGCCGAGAATATTGATGTTCTTTAGATACATGACTTTCTTTCCGGAGTATTTTCTTATTATCAAATTTATTGTCTCTCAACCTTTTCCCGTTTTGCCAGCTGTCTCCTGCATAGTCTCCATGAGTCTCTGTCAACAGGGCTGGCATAGCGAAAATGATTGTTTTATCACTGCAAAGTTAAAGGTTTATGAGTCAAGAAAGAAAAAAAACAATCATAAATTTCAATATATGAGAATATTTACGTAATTTTGCCACGCTTTATAAATTAGGAATAATAAACAAAATCATAAAATGGCAATATCAGTTGAAAAAAAGGGCGCTGAGAACAATGACAACGCTCTGAACAAGAAAGAGGCTGCCCTCATCAAGAACAGGAAGGCTCTCATCTACGGTGTGTTAGCAATCATCATCATCATCGCTGGCTATCTGGCTTACAAGACTTACTATGCTGAGCCAAGAGAGGACGAGGCAAGCACTGCAATCGCCAAGGGTCAGGATTACTTCGCAAACCAGCAGTTTGACAAGGCTTTCAATGGCGACGGTGCAGGATTCAAGGGTTTCAAGGCAATCACTTCTGACTATAGCGGAACTAAGGCTGGCAATCTGGCTAATCTCTATGCCGGACTCTGCTGTGCAAACCTCGACAAATGGAAAGAGGCTGCCAGCTACCTGGAGAACTATTCTTCTGCCGACGACATGATGATCAGCCCTGCTGCAGTGGCTGCTTTGGGTGACGCTTACGCTCACCTCAACCAGCTCGACAAGGCTGTGGAGTCTTTCAAGAAGGCTGCCAAGATGGCTGACGACGAGGCTGAGGACAACACCAACAACAGTCTCTCACCTACTTTCCTCATCAAGGCTGGCGAAATCCTTGAGAGCCAGAACAAGAAGGAAGAGGCTCTGCAGATCTATCAGGACATCAAGAAGAAGTATGTCAACTCTGCCGCTTATCAGCAGATAGACAAATATATCGAAAGAGCTACAACAAAATAATGGCAACAGCATTACACAACTTGTCTGACTATGAGTTTGACAAGATACCCGACGCGAGCAATATGTGCTTCGGCATCGTAGTGGCTGAGTGGAACCCTGAGATTACGGGCGCACTGCTCAACGGATGCATGAGCACGCTTGAGAAGCATGGCGCTCTGCCTGAAAACATTCACGTGAAGACGGTACCGGGAAGTTTCGAACTCATCTATGGTGCCCACCAGATGACTCTCAACGGCGGATACGACGCCATCATCATCCTGGGAAGCGTGATAAAGGGCGAGACTCCCCACTTCGACTACATCTGCCAGGGCGTGACCTACGGTATAGCAAGACTCAACGCCAAGAGCGAGATTCCTGTAATCTACGGACTGCTCACCACACTCGACATGCAGCAGGCTCTCGACAGATGCGGAGGCAAATACGGCAACAAGGGTGACGAATGTGCCATCGACGCCATCAAAATGGCGAAGTTCTAAACAATGCGCTATTGAACGCAATTTTAAATCAGTAATAAAATCATCTATAATCGGGGCGGGCTGCATCAGGTCCGCCCTTATTTATTAACGAGTTGACAAGTTGACGAGTTAACGAGTTGACAAGGAGATAAGTTAACAAGGAGACGAGTTGACAAGGAAACAAGGAGACGAGTTAACGAAGAGATAAGTATACTGTTTACCAACTAAAAATCCGATTAAGCGAGAGAAATGGGAATGTATTTGCATTTCAGAGCGTGAGGATTTTATCAAAAAAGATGCAATTATGAAATTGATATCATGGAACGTCAATGGACTGAGAGCCTGCGTGGGAAAGGGATTCAGCGAGATATTCAAAGAACTCGACGCTGACTTCTTCTGTCTACAGGAAACGAAGATGCAGGAGGGACAACTCGACATATGTTTCGAGGGATACAAGTCGTATTGGAACTACGCCGAAAAGAAGGGATACTCAGGTACGGCGATATTCACCAGACACGAACCGCTGAACGTGTCGTACGGCATTGGTGTGGAGGAACACGACCACGAGGGAAGAGTGATAACGCTGGAGATGCCGGACTTCTTTCTTGTCACCGTATACGTGCCAAACTCACAGAATGAGCTGCGACGACTGGACTACCGCATGACATGGGAGGATGACTTCCTGGCCTATATCAAGAAACTAGACGAAAAGAAACCGGTGATTTTCTGCGGTGACCTGAATGTGGCTCACGAGGAGATTGACTTGAAGAACCCCAAGACAAACCGCCGCAATGCGGGATTCACCGACGAGGAGCGCAACAAGATGACGACGCTGCTCAACAGTGGATTCACCGACACTTTCCGTTTCTTCTATCCTGACCAGAAGGAGATTTACTCCTGGTGGTCATACCGCTTTCATGCGAGGGAAAAGAACGCAGGGTGGCGCATCGACTATTTCATCACATCGGCAAGGCTCAACGACCGACTCCTTGGAGCAAAGATCCACACCGAAATACTCGGTTCCGACCACTGTCCGGTGGAGCTGACGATAAGATAATCGGATAATCAAAGAAACGGCATAATCACTGATTTGGGGATAGGTCCCCAACAGTCATTATGCCGTTTTATGTATTGTTTATATCCGCTCCAGCATGCAGAAGCAAAAGGGCGGACAGGGAGAAACTTGCTTACACTCCCTCGTCCTCGCTTGAACTCTCACCATTGGTGTCGCTCTGCTTCATAGAGAAGCTGCCGTCGTGCGAGATGGTGATGGAGATTGGGATATAGTCATCGCTGAGCTCATCAGGACATCCCACGCTGCCGAGGAACACGAGCCTTCCGTCTTTCACCTCAAGGAATGCCAGACCGAGGGCTGTCGACTTGGCGAGATAAGCAGCATCCACGATGTTGGAGTATGACTCCTTGGTGAGTTCGCGCCTCACGAACTCCGAACCGTCGGGTCTGAGAATTGTCAGCATGAAGCGGTTGTCATAATACCGCTTGCCGTTGTCGTCGGTAAACTCATTGTCTGTGGCGCTGCGCTTCACGGTCACCTTATAGGTCTCGCCGCCCCACTCCACCTTTTCTGTGCGCTCAAACTCCGACATCTTCTTCGGACCGCTCTGAACGGGCTTTACGATGGGTTTCGTGGCTATTATATCTTTTGTCTTCTTTTTCTCCTCACAAGAGGTGATGCCAAGCAGACAAAGTGCTGCAATGGCGAAAAATACGGTTTTCTTCATTCTTATGTTCTTTTCAAATAAAAGCATACTGCCCGATATCCTGAGTATGCAAGTCACTATCTGCAAAGGTAATGCAAAAAAACGAGCCAGCGCGAAGTTAAGTCCTAAAAATGCTTTACCGTTGAAAGAATTAATGACACAAAGCCTCATCAAACGTTTTTTTTCATTAACTTTGCATATATTCGACAATCCAAATAGCATTGAAACGAAATGATGAACAGACTATACTTTAACTTCCTTATTGTCTTTGCAGCAATCGCCATGACCAGCTGCTCTCGGAAGCAGACTCCCCGGCAGCAGCCGGAATCTGTTGACACCATACCGATGCTGGTGATGCAGGTGCAGAAGTGTTCGCGCCTGTATACCGCGGAATACAAGATGCACAAGATTATAACCCACGATGACGAAATACGCATGAAGGGCAAGTTCCTCAACCAGGACTACGACGTGGCGCTGCCTATGGGCTCCCGAAAGATCGCCATACCCATCGATGCCACGGTGAAGGCGTATATCGATCTCTCCTCGTTCTCCGAGAAGAACGTCCGTCGCTTCGGCAACAAGATTGACGTCACCCTGCCCGACCCTCGCATCGAGATGACATCGAGCCGCATCAACCACGGCGAGATAAGGAAATATGTGGCTCTGACCCGACAGAATTTCTCCGACAAGGAGATGGCTGGCTATGAACAGCAGGGACGACAGGCTATCATCAACGACATCCCCCAGACGGGCATCATGGAGATGGCTAAGGAGAGTGCGGCAAGGGTGATGGTGCCTTTCTTCGTGGGAATGGGATTCAACGAGAGGGACATAACGATATCGTTCCGCAAGGATTTCTCTGACAACGAGATTAAGAAAATGATTGTGACCGCAAGTGATGCGGAAAGGAAATAGAAAGGAGACGCAATGAACAAGACCGGAAAAAACAAGATAACGCTCACAAAACTGAACATCATGCTATGGGCTGTGGCGGTGATTGCCGTGGTGGCATTGGTGTTTGGCTTCTGCCATACGGCGAAGACTTCTTCGGCAAGGCTGGAGGTGGACGACAGGATTGACGTGACGCCTACCATCATAACGTCGATGAAACAGATTGGCGAATGGGAATTCCTCTCCGTAAACGACGAGGAACTGGTGGACACCATCAAGAAGGGTTTCCTGCGCGACGACAAGCTGGTGAGGATTTACTACGGCAAACTGAGTCTTGGCATCAACATGCATGATGTGTCGCCCCGCTGGATTCGTCAGCAGGGGGACAGTGTGCTGGTGGCGCTGCCGAAGATTGAACTGCTCGACAAGGATTTCATCGACGAGGCGCGCACGAGGGCTTTCATCGAGACGGGCAGCTGGACGGATGCCGACCGCGACTCTCTATACCACCGTGCCTACGCCAAGATGCTGACACGCTGCCTCACTGAGGAGAACATCAAAACGGCAAGGGAGAATGCCTCTCTGCAATTCGGCAAGATGCTGAAGGCTCTCGGCATTGAGAAATTCGCCATATCATGGCAGGAGTGAATTCCAAAAAGCGATGATTAATCCAGAATAGGTCATTATATAAAATATATCAGCCCCTCCTTTCTTGCGCTATGCTAAAAGGGAGGGGCTGAATCTACAGGATGGGATTGTCTCTTACTTTCTCTTCTCCAGCAATATCACGGTCTTGCCGCTCTTGTCGGTGAGCGTGAGTTTGCCTGTGCCGTCGAGAGAATACTTGGCTGTCTTTCCGAGGGCGTCGAGCACCAGGCGCTCCACTTCCATGTTGGCGCAGAGCATCTGTGTGCAGCCCATCTGACCGAAGTCGATGCCGCCGTTGCCCTTCACTTTCAGTGTTCCTGTCAGTCTGTTGCATCCCGTACAGCCATACACGTTGTTGCTCTTGGCATCAAAGCCCAGGAATGGAGCTTCCTCCACATCTGCCTTGTCCACCTTCGAACCGTTCACTTCCATTATATTCCACTCTCCATTGAGAGCTGCTGCGTCGCCCACGCTCTTTGTAGAGCCGCACGACATCATCACGGCAGCTGCAAGGGCTGCCAATGCGAAATTTTTCTTCATGTGCTTGAACTTTTGTTGATTGTAGTTTGTAATATCATGATGCCCCCCGGCATGACGATGCTGGAGACGCCTCACAAATATGAATAATCTTTTTCCTTAAACTCTGAATGGTCGTAATGCCGCTTGATGCAGCGGTTTTATGACTGCATGCCATCTTTTATCTTTGCCGAACTCTCCCTTATCATGAGTTTCATCGGCACCACCTCGTGGTAGCGCTTCGTGTCGCCCTTTATCACTCTCATCAGCAGTTCGCAGGCAAGGGTTCCTGTCTTATGCGACTGGTCTTCTATCGTGGAGAGCTTCGGAGTGACATATTCAGAAGCTTCGGTGTCGGTGAAACCGATTATCGCCACATCCTCCGGAATCCGCAGTCCCAACGACTTTACCGCCGTGAAGGCGGCATAGGTGATGATGTCGTTGAAGGCGAGGATGGCGTCGGGGCGGTTTTCCTGTTTCAAGAGGCGTATCGTCTGCTGCTGTGCCTGTGCGAAGCTTATCTTGTCACACACTATGATATCTCTGTCTATAGGTATCTTGTTCGCTTTCAGCGCCTCCAGATATCCGTGCTTGCGACGCTTCACCATATCGAGATGGTTGGGGCCTCCGAGAAACGCCACTCTCTTGCTGCCGGTCTTTATCAGATGCTCTGTTGCCTGCTGCGCTGCCTCGTCACCGTTTGCCACCACTTGTGAGAAGAGTTCCGGCATACAGGTACGGGCGAAGAACACGAGGGGGATTCCCATCTTGTGTATCTCCTCGAAGTGGGAATAGTCCGTGGTGTCTTGCGACAGACAGGCGATGATTCCTTCCACGTGCATGTTTATGAAATTGTCTATTGCCTTCTCTTCTTTCAGATAGTCTTCATGGCTGTTTATCGCCATCACCGAATATCCTTCCTGCGAGGCATAATCTTCTATTCCGTCGAGTACGGCTGAATAGTAGTGGGTCACGAGGTTGGGCACCACCACTCCTATCACCTTCGGCGCTTCGCTTCTGAGGCTCTGTGCGAAGGGGTTGGGACGATAGTTCAGCTCTTTGGCGAGCTTCTGCACCCGCTCTCTGAGTTCTTCGCCCACTTCATGGCTGTTGCGCAAGGCTCGTGAAACCGTGGCGATGCTTACTCCGAGCTGCGACGCCAGGTCTTTTAGCGATACTCTATGCTGTTTCATATAATTCCTTTCTGATGTAATGAACAAGTCTATACCAAAAAACTCACCGCGTCTGTTGGTGTCATACGCCGGTGATATGATACTACATATAAGTCGTACTATAATCTGTATGCAAATTTAGGCATTTTGTTTGATTCTGCAAACGTTTGCGTGTTAATTTCTCCCTAAAGGGGTATAACATTGCCACTTTTAGTATTAACTTTGCAGCGTGAATTCAAAAAGAGTAATGAATAGTTGATAATAAGTTAGTTAGAAAACATGTCGGTCGGGTTATGTTGCGAAACATATCCGACCTTTTTTTATGCCCAATCGGTCATTAGGGCATACTTCGTTTTTGGTTTTTAGAAGAGTGGATTTTGGTTGCTGAAACACCTACATTTTGGGCACATTTTGGACAGCAACCGTGCCCAACCGGGGCAAGCACCGTGCCCAACCGGGGCAAGCACGTTGCCCAACATGGGCAAGCACCGTGCCCAAAATAAGGACAAATATCGTCTTTTTATCAACAACACAAAATAGCCCGACGACGCTGCTGCCGCCGGGCTTCCCTTTTAAGTCATCCATGCCTAGATAGTCTCCGGTTGGTATTCTACGTATTTTTTTAAGCTATTGTTTTTACTCTCCAGTAAAAGTCTTTGCGTCTGTCGTATATATGGATAGTTGGTCCTTGGTATAAGTACGTCTTAACAACAGCGCAAATTTACAAATTATCATCCTTTTCAGAGTGTCAAACGGTAAAAACGAGGTGTCAATGCGTACAAAGCACTGATTCAGCGACATTTACAATGGTCGTCAATTCTGACAATTTGACGTATTGACACTCCGGTACTCCTGCGGACTACAGTTGTTTTTCACCGAAAAGGCGCGGCGGAAGGTGGAAAGGGAGTTGAATCCCGACAATTCCGCCACCACATCCAGGGTGTAGTCTGTGGTAGTGAGCAGATTCTCAGAGTGGGAGATGCGGTAGCCGTTCACAAACTCATAGAAAGTGGTTTGCCTCTCCTTGTTGAAGAAGTTGCTGAGGTATGTGCGGTTAGTGCCCAACTTCTGTGCCAGGTCCACGAGGCGCAGTCGCGGTTCGAGATACACCTTGTCTACGGCGAAGAGTTTCTCAAGCTGTTCTGAAAGTAGCTGGATGCGGTCGTTGTCGCTTTCTTCCGTCTCTCCGTCGGCAGCGGCTGGGGTGGACTCCCCTGCGGTTTCGGTCGGCAACGAGTCTACCACTTCTTTTATCACCAGTTCCTGTCTGTTGATGAAGTAGCACACCACCATCCATCCCACGAGCGACGACAATATATATATGGTGTCGATGAAGGCGGAGGGATATATGCAGTCCACCACCCACAGGCAGAGGATTATAAAGAAGAGCAGTGTCACTCCTCGCAGCCAGTGCAGGTTGATGTTCTCCTGATATGAGTATTCGTTCTTGAGCCAGCGGTGATAGCGTGGCAGGTCGTGTGCCACCCATACGATGCACCACATGCCATAGGCGAGCGACAACAGCCAGAGGAGCATATAGAAGAGGTCGTTTTGCGTCACTACATAGAGCAGCGACATCACCACGAACGGCACTTCTGTCATCACCATCCACCTCATCTTTATCCATCCAGGCCGGCATAGTTCCACGAGGATGAAGCCGTATATCGGCACGGCGATGATGTCCACGCATGTGGCGATTGCCGACAGCGAGGGGTCGTATGCGTTGTCGGTGTCTATGATGGCGAGGTCTTTCACATTCTGCAGCGCTATCATCAGCATGATGAAGGCTATCATGTGTTTTGCCCGTCCTTTGGATCTGAACCAGAAGAGCCATGCCATCATTGAATAGAACATGATGGCCATTCCGTATGTTATGAATAGGTATTTCCAGTCGTCTGTCATGGTATGGTTATTGGGGATTGACTTTATGACTTGCAAATATAATACTTTTCCGCTGATTTACATGCTAATTGATTCAAGAAAAATACTTATTATAACTCCGCATTCTGACATCAGCCCCCACCTAACCTCCCCCGAAGGATAACCCATCCTAACCTTCCCAAAGGGAAGGAACTGGTTACTCCAGCTAAATGCTATCAGCCCCCACCTAACCTCCCCCGTAGGATAACCCATCCTGGCCTTCCCAAAGGGAAGGAACTGGTTACTCCAGCTAAATGCTATCAGCCCCCACCTAACCTCCCCCGTAGGATAACCCATCCTGGCCTTCCCAAAGGGAAGGAACTGGTTACTCCAGCTAAATGCTATCAGCCCCCACCTAACCTCCCCCGTAGGATAACCCATCCTGGCCTTCCCAAAGGGAAGGAACTGGTTACTCCAGCTAAATGCTATCAGCCCCCACCTAACCTCCCCCGTAGGATAACCCATCCTGGCCTTCCCAAAGGGAAGGAACTGGTTACTCCGGTTACGAGCTCCAGCCCCCACCTAACCTCCCCCGAAGGGGAGGGACAGATACTCTGATTATGGATAATCCTTTGATAATCAAACAGTCAAGAGTAACCGTTCCTCCCCTTCGGGGGAGGTTAGGTGGGGGCTGAAGTCCTCACCCCTCTCACACATTATCCTCTGCCAGGAACTTGCGTGCCGCCCTCAGCTGATGACGCATGATGCTTATCAGCTCCTGGCTCTCCTGCAGCATGTTCAGATAGAGCATCGACACCTTCAGGTTCTGGGCGGCGTTGGCATCCTGCTGCATACGGTTGATATGGCGCTCTCTGAGTGCCGACAGGTCGTCCTTACACTCGTCGCCGATGGCCAGCGTCTCACGGTAGAGGTCGTAGCGGTTTGTCGATATCATCTGCTCCGTGTGGCTCATCAGCTCGTTGATGCGGCGGCGCACCTCCTCAAACTCGTCGATATACTCCTTTGGCATCGGCTGGAAGTTGTTGTCGAGATGCTCCTTTATCGGGTCGAGCATACGGCGCAGACAGTACATATACTGCTGGTTGCAGTTCACTCCCACATGGAACCACGTATTGCGCTCCAATGCTATGCGCTCCGGGATGCGGCGCATGGCGAGGAATTCCTGTCGGCGTATCTTCTTCAGCGTTTCGCGCTCGCTGTTCACCTCTCTGTAGCTCACCTTGAGCTCCTTGAGTCTTTCGTTGCTCACGCCGTCCACGATTTTGTTGAACTCATCACAGGTGAAGCGTGTCACGAAGCTCTGTGTGCGTCCCACATGCTTGCGCAGCAGGTCCCATACGATATCCTTGTCTTTAGTGCGCATCATCAGGTTGAACACGTCATCCTTCTTGTCCTCGGCACTCTTCTTCTTGTATGCCTGACCGCTGCGCCAGAGCAGATAGATGTCGAGCACCATGAAGGCTATCATCACCACGAATCCTCCGAAATGCATCATCGTGCATACCAGTGCACAGGCTGCGAAGGCTACTCCTGCAGTGACAAACCATCCACCGATTACCGACAGCACTCCGGTGACGCGGAACACGGCACTGTCGCGGCTCCATGCCTTGTCGGCGAGCGACGATCCCATTGCCACCATAAAGGTGACGTAGGTGGTAGAGAGCGGCAGCTTGTAGTTGGTACCGATGATGATGAGCATGGCGGCGAGCACGAGGTTCACGGCGGCTCTCACTTCGTCGAAGGCTGCTCCCTGGGCGAGTTCCATTTCTTCTTTGTTGAATCTGCTGTCAATCCATTTCGTTCCTGTGCTTGGCATGATTTTTGAGAGTCCGTTGCCCATATCCTGCACGGCGCGCACGATGGAGCGGGCTACTTTTGATGATCCGAACATCTCGTCGCCTTCGTCCTGACGGCTCAGGTCTACGCTGGTCTTCACCACGTTCTGTGCCTTCTTTGATGTCGCCATCGCCACGATCATTATTATTCCTGCCAAAACAAGATATATCAGCGGACTCTTTGCCGAGGTCATCAGCGAGGTCATCATGAAGGCGTTGGGGTCGCCGTTGCCGTTTGCCATGAAGTCCTGCATGGAGTCGAGACCGGCGAGGGGCACTCCGATGAAGTTCACGAGGTCGTTGCCGGCGAAAGCCATTGCCAGGGCGAAGGTACCGAGCAGCACTATTATCTTGAAAACATTCACACGCAGCAGATAGAGTATCTCGTTGAGGATGGTGGAAGCCACAAACACGACGAGAAGCAGCATCTGGGTGTTGTCATTTATCCAGTCTTTTGTGGCGTCGCTGATGAACGGCGAACCGCCGAGGCCCTTGATGAAGATGAAGTATGCGAGGGCTGTGAATGCTATGCCGCCGAAGATGGCGATGCTATAGCGCAGGTGCTTCTTGTATCTGAAGGTGAAGACGAGTCGCGAGAGCCACATCACGGCGGTACCGAAGAAGAAGGCTATCGCCACCGACACGAAGATGGCTATGATGACGCTCAGCGCCTTGCTGGAGTTCATCAGGTCGGTAATCATCAGCGACGGGTCGGCGTTCATCTTGAAGAGTGCCAGGATGAAGGTGGCACCGAGAAGCTCGAAGACGAGCGACACCGTGGTGGAGGTTGGCATACCGAGGGTGTTGAAGATGTCGAGCACCACCACGTCGGTCACCATCACCGCCAGGAATATCGTCATCACCTCGGCGAAGGTGTAGTTGGCGGGGTGCATGATGCCGTGGCGCGCCACGTCCATCATTCCGGCGCTCATCACTGCTCCGATGAGGACTCCTGCCGACGCTACCACAAGGACAGTCCTGAAGCGTGCCACCTTGGCACCTATGGCTGACTGCAGGAAGTTCACAGCGTCGTTGCTCACTCCCACAAACAAGTCGAACACTGCCAGCAAGAGCAGGAATGCGACTATCACAAAGTAGATTGTTTCCATAATTAATATATGTATTATTTATTATTTCTTCGTTATTGTATGTATCTTTGCCGTGCTAACGGAGTTTCACCTATATATGCTTTCTCTCTGCCGCAGCGGCTTTCCCATTATCCGCTTGCAAAATTACTTTGGCAATATTACAAGCTGTTTAAACAGATATTACATTTCTGTTACAACGGCAATTTTTTATATATTGATTTTTCCTGTCCGGTCGTCTGTTTGTCCTCTGATTTTTGGAAGAGGGATAAACACCTAATATAAATCTTGACGACAGGCAAGCTCTGTGTGTTTTTAGAAGAAAACACAGGACATCATTCAAACATTGTGACATCAGCCCCCACCTAGCCTCAAACCCATCCTAACCTTCCCAAAGGGAAGGAACTGGTTACTCCAGCTAAATGCTATCAGCCCCCACCTAACCTCCCCCGTAGGATAACCCATCCTGGCCTTCCCAAAGGGAAGGAACTGGTTACTCCAGCTAAATGCTATCAGCCCCCACCTAACCTCCCCCGTAGGATAACCCATCCTGGCCTTCCCAAAGGGAAGGAACTGGTTACTCCAGCTAAATGCTATCAGCCCCCACCTAACCTCCCCCGTAGGATAACCCATCCTGGCCTTCCCAAAGGGAAGGAACTGGTTACTCCAGCTAAATGCTATCAGCCCCCACCTAACCTCCCCCGTAGGATAACCCATCCTGGCCTTCCCAAAGGGAAGGAACTGGTTACTCC
>CAVBFA010000066.1:0-16416 GCA_963594595.1 Oscillibacter sp.
GAGCAATCCTCCGGAGGATTTTTTTGCGTCTGTACGCATCAGAGGTTTTCTCTATTCTCATGCAGCGTTCTGTATGTTTTCATCAGGCGATAATTGAATTGTCCAGACAATTACCAGATGGTTTTTTTATGCAGAAACAGACGGAAGTAACTGAACTATAGACACTTCCGAATCCGTGACCAGATGGCTGACGGTTTTTCGGGAAAAATGTGTTTCATAACAAAATCGAAGTTCGGGCACAATACTGTTCACTAGTCTTGTCATTATACATCTATTTGTTTTCTTCTTCAAAATACTGCACTATACTTAAAATTGCCTTGCAGACATCTGTATTACAATAAATAGTAGTTATTTGCGTTACAATAATATGCAATGGACAGATAGAATAAGGCAAGTTAAGATCATTCTCATGTTGGCAGCTATTGTAATTGCTGTAACATCCCTGATAATCTCAAATATCTTTGTAAAGGACCTCGCCAAGGAGGAACGCAACAAGATGGAAATTTGGGCAGACGCAATGCGCTCGTTCAATATGGCAGATGAGACCACCGATTTGGGGCTTGTGCTGAAAGTGATGAACGACAACAATACCATTCCCGTTATCGTGCTTGATAATAAGGGACAGGTGCAGATATGCAGAAACGTTGATGTTGGCAACCGTTCTGAGAAGGACAGTGTTGCGTATGTTTCACAGTTGGGAAAGCATCTTTATGACGCTGGCAGATTTATCAGAATCTCTATGGATGATGCCAATAAGAAGGCTTATGTGGATGTATGCTATGATGATTCCACGATACTTAAGCGTTTGGCGTATTATCCTTATGTGCAGCTTGGCGTAGTGCTTATATTTGTTGTAGTGGCTATATTCGCTTTGCTGACATCAAAGAAAGCAGAACAAAACAAGGTGTGGGTCGGTTTGTCAAAGGAGACCGCGCATCAGCTGGGTACGCCGATATCCAGTCTTATGGCCTGGACAGAGATACTGAAGGAGAATTATCCCGATGATGACCTTATCCCGGAGATGGACAAGGATGTGAAGCGTTTGCAGCTCATTGCAGACCGCTTCTCCAAGATTGGCTCATTGCCAGAACCAGTGCCGTCGAGTCTCAGTGATGTGGTAGACCATGTAATCGACTATATGGACCGGCGTACATCATCCAAGGTACTTATGACAAAGAAATTCCCTCAGAATGATATTATCGTGAATCTCAATGCTTCGCTTTTTGAGTGGGTAATAGAGAACCTCTGCAAGAATGCCGTTGACGCTATGGAAGGCGAGGGGCATATCACTATCGAGGTCTTGGATTTGCCAGGCAAGGCAGTTATCGAAGTTACTGACGATGGCAAGGGTATAAGGAAGAAAGACATAAGCAGCGTGTTCAAGCCTGGTTTCACGACAAAGAAACGTGGATGGGGCTTAGGTCTGTCTCTTGCCAAGAGAATCGTTGAGGAATATCATCATGGCCGCATCTTCGTAAAACGCAGTGAAGTTGGAGTAGGCACGACGTTCAGGATTGAGATAAAAAAATAAATCGTTTTTCCAGAACATACTTTTAAGTTCGGTTGTTATTGAGGGAGGGTATTCTAAAAGGTTGTCGAAGAACAGCTAATACAAGCGTTGCGACAAACAGCGTTTGTTGTCAGATACTTATATAAGGTTCACAAGTTAGTGGACCACTAACTTGTGAACCTTGAAATTTTTGTTTATATTTGCAAAGTATTTTAATAAAACTTAGTTGCACTCGGCAAATTGAGAGTAAACTCTCTTTGCGCTCGTTTGCAAAGTATTTTAATAAAACTTAGCTGCACTCGGCAAACTGAGAGTAAACTCTCTTTGCGCTCGTTTGCAAAGTATTTACATAATACTTAGCTGCACTCGGCAAACTGAGAGTAAACTCTCTTTGCGCTCGTTTGCAAAGTATTTACATAATACTTAGCTGCACTCGGCAAACTGAGAGTAAACTCTCTTTGCGCTCGTTTGCAAAGTATTTACATAATACTTAGCTGCACTCGGCAAACTGAGAGTAAACTCTCTTTGCGCTCGTTTGCAAAGTATTTGCATCGTGGATATAAACATTTGGGATATGGAAAAGGCATTTGTTTACGGAATGTCGGTAGAAGGCAATAACTTCACCGACCGCATAAAGGAAACCAAGCGCATAAAGCTTGATTTTGAAAACGGCATAAACGTCATCCTCATCTCGCCAAGGCGAATGGGAAAGACCTCACTGGTAAAGAAGGTAATGTCGGAAATGGACGTTCCACAGGTGAAAGTAGTGTATATGGATATATACGACTGTCGTAGCGAGTATGATTTCTACAACCGCTTTGCTTCGGCAATACTGAAATCCACGGGCAACAGGGCGGAGCAGATAATGGAAGACATAAAGCGATTCCTTGTCCGCCTTTCGCCCAAGTTCCCCTTCAGTCCTGAACCAAACTCGGAGTTCTCATTATCGCTTGGAATAACGCCGAAGGACTATACTCCCGAAGAGATACTCAATCTTCCGGAACTCATTGCACGCGAAAAAGGCATCAGGATAGTTGTATGTATCGATGAGTTCCAGCAGGTGGGCGAATTTCCAGGCAGTATAGAAGTGCAGAAGCGTATGCGTGGTGTCTGGCAGCATCAGCAGAATGTGTCTTATTGTCTGTTCGGCAGCAAGAAACATCTGATGATGAATATCTTCCAAAGTAAGCGGATGCCATTCTACATGTTCGGCGAGATGATATACCTTCACTGTATCCCCACTGAGTATTGGGTGCCGTTCATCTGCTCCCGCTTTGAGAAATACGGAAAACGAATCTCTGACATTTTCGCATCCAGGATATGCGAGTGCGTTGGAAACTATTCATCCTACGTACAGCAGTTGGCGTGGAATGTGATGGCAGAGACGGATACGGAAGTGACAGAAGAAACATTTCATCGGGGTGTTGATGCTCTGCTGGAACAATGCAATAGCCTGTTTGTGCAGCAGACAGAATCACTCACAACCTACCAGCTCAACTTCATCCGTCTGCTTTGCAGCGGCATCCACAATGGCTTCTCGTCAAAGAAAGTTGACGATATTTATCCAATTGGAACGAAATCGAATGTGGAGCGCATCAAGAATGCTCTTTTGGAAAAGGAAATCATTACTTTGAACAAGGATGGAGTATTCCTTGCCGACAGTGTTTTCGAGGTGTGGTTCAAAAGAGAATTGATGTAAAACTCACAGCACTATCCACCAAGTAATGTAATAATCTTCCGTAAGTACTGTAGTAATCTCCGTTAAAGGTACTGTAGGATTTCACATAGTTACGATACGAAAGCAATATGGTTAAAAGCCCCGGAACCGCTCAAATTTGGTTCCGGGGCTTTTTCTAACTTTTATTTATATTACACACTGTTTTATTTCACGCTCACCTTAACGGTCTTGCCGTCTATGGTGCGTATGATGTTGACACCCTTTTGACGAGCGTTCAGTTTCTGTCCGCTGATGTTGTAGCGACCTGCTACGTTGCTGCTAGAATCCTCAACGCCATTGATACCGTCAACGATGTCGAACGGTATGCTCAAGAACTGAATCTTGCCCTTCTGTGTGGCACTTACCACAACGTTGAAACTGTTGTAGTAGCCCTTCTTCACAGTCAGTCTACCGTCGGCAGAGAGAGTCACGTTCTGTGCCAGTTCCTCGCTCAGAGCATCGGCAAATGCGTAAGAAACCGTAGCCGAAGCATCATCGAACGTGAAGAACTCGCTGAGATCAATCTCGTCGCCGGCCACCTGAACCGGAGCCTCCGCAACGACACGTTCACCGTTGAAGTCATCCATACAGAAGTATGCCGATGTATTCAATCCGAATGAACCAGTATCAGAACCTGAGAGGGATACAGATATCGTCTTCACCTTGCCGAGCGGACGAAGGTCAACCCACTGCCATGTGTCGAGATAGTAGCGGTCTGCCACCTTCGAAGCACGATAGTCAGCAAGATAGCAGTCCACTGTAGACGTAGAACCGTCAGCCTTGGTGCCAGTGAATGTCGCTATGAGATAGTCACCCTCTTCAAACTTGTGTGCCACTCCGTTACCGTTCTTTATGCAGTCAAGAGCCCATGCGTTGTTGGTGATATAGAATCCGTTTATCACGTCACCTTCCTCAGGCTTGTTGAGCACAGTTATAGTACCCTTGTCGAATACCACCGCATAATTCTCCGACTCATCATATCCATGGCCAACAACAGAGTTATACTGGTCAGGAGTTGCACTTGTGAACGTCGTTGCCGTACGGTTAGAATATGCGAATCCCTGCCATGAGCTCCAGTCGAGGCTGTAGTTGTTGCTGAACTGATAAGAACCGCTCACGAACGAACCGTCGAGCTGGTTGTCGCCATATATGCCCACCATCGGTGTGCCCTTAGAGTCTGGACCGTTCCAGTAGCTCTCGCTGTCGAGATACAGGTTTTCGAATGTTGCCACCACGGCATCGCCGGTCACTGCCACACGGCAAGTGTCAGAAGCCT
The DNA here is from genome assembly GCA_963594595.1 of Oscillibacter sp. Taxonomy (GTDB): domain Bacteria; phylum Bacteroidota; class Bacteroidia; order Bacteroidales; family Bacteroidaceae; genus Prevotella. Next base: position 4,504 of record CAVBFA010000066.1, read on the forward strand.
GCTTTCCGTTGGCATCCGTCACAGTCACATAATACATGTCGCACTCCACAGGAGCATATTCCACCACAGAAATACCGAAGTCGTCGAGAGAAGCCGTAGCTATCTCCTGAAGTTTTCCGTTTGTCCATGAAATGCTGAATGGAGCCGTACCCTCAGTCACGTTAATCTTGAGAGAAGCCTTCTGTCCGGACTCCACACTCTCTGTAGCCTCTGCAGCCGCCTTCACGTTAGGAATCTCCTTTATCACCTCTCCGCCAGCGATGAACTTGCTTGAGGCATACACCTCGCTTGACACGCCGTTGATGTTTGTCATCAGTGAGTAGATGACATACTCCTTGTCCTTCTCCAGACCCTCAACGGTAATCTTTGTCTCATCATTCTTATATGCGGTGATTACATTCTCAGAAGTCGTAATCTCGTCAACGGTAGGAGCATCCTCAGCCCCATCCTTGACCATATACTGAACGGCACCCGTCTGACTGAATCTCACCTTCATGTCGGCCGATGTGTCAGTGATGTTGTTGATTATCGGATAACCCTCAACCATCACCGGAGCATCCGTGTTGGCATCAAACTCATAAGCACCGATTGTAGGAGTCTCGCCGTTACGTTCCTTGCCAGTGATGTCAGTCTTCACATAAGTCAGAGGCAGAGCTTTCATCAGATTGCCAGCCTCAGAGAGTTCGAGCGTGTTCTCGCCGTCGATGAAGTTCGCAGCCTCGTTCACTCCGTTCTCCTCGTTACATACAGCCTGCCATGCCTCGTAAGAAGCAACATCCTCTTTGTGACGTGCAAACACCTCACCGGTAGTGAAGCCGGCATTGTTGGCATAAGATGCCTTTGTCATATAGTCGGCATTGTTGTAGCTGTATACATAACCGCCGGCGTTGTTCATCAGAACGTTGTTCACGACCTTCAGGTTATCGGCAGTACTGCTGCTGATTACCATTGCCGAAGACTTAGCCTCACCCAACATGTTCACACTGTTGTTGGCGATGTTCACGTTGGATGCATTGTTGCCGACCTTGATACCGTAGCTCTTTTCGCTGTTGCTTACCACGATGACCTCGTTGTTCACGATGTTCACCGGAGCCTCTTCGCTTCCTGTCATCTGTCTCAGCGTTATGGCCAGAGCAGAGTTGTTGGTGTTGAGATGGAACTTGTTTCCGCTGATTTCGAAGCTCTCGGCATACAGGTCTCTCACCTGTGCGTCGATACCGTCAAACTCCTTAGTCGTGGCGTCGTTTTCTATGCGGTTGTTGCGAATCTTCATTCCCAACTCGTCATACACATACAGAGACTTGGAACCCTGGTTGCGCAGGATATTGTTCTCTATCACTCCGCCTACCTCCTTAGGTAGAGCCACATAGCTTGTTCCGCCCATTCTCACACCAATGTATCCACCCTCAAGCAGACAGTTCTTCACGGTGAGATAGTCGTTGTTCTGGTAAGCCAGGTTCTTTGTATAGGTATATATCAGGTTGATGTTCTCTGAATAAGTCACCGTCATGTCTGCATGGATATAGCAGTTGTCGATAGTAACGTGGCGGCTCTGGTTCTTGATGTGTATCACACCAGGGAAATTGGTGTCTGTCGTAGTCACCTCCACACCGCGCAGCGTGAACCAGTCAGCGCCGGCAATGGTGAACGTACCAAATTCTTGGAACATCTTGTCGTCGGAATATTGCGGCTCGTTATAGTTGTCGTAATATATCTTCACATCGTGCCAGTCGCCGCTTTCGCTCTGCAGCGTCACGGTATTGTTCTCCGAAGCTCCCGGAATTTCAGGCACCGTCACGTTCTCGTTGTATATACCACGCTTGATGTTGATAGTCACCGGTCCGTCGATACCGTCCTTCAGAGAGTTTACGGCAGCCTGTATCGTGCCATAGTCAGCATTGGCACCCACTGTTATGGTGCCGCTCACGCCCTGTGCCACCTTGGTGGAAGCCGCTGTCGCCTCTGCAACGTTTGTCGTCGTCTCGTTTGCCGTGATACTCTCCAGTTCAGCACATGCCGTTGCTTCAGGAGCAGCCTCAGTGCTGATGTCGCCGGCGAGCCAGAAATAGTAAGTGCCAGGCAGCGTGATCTTGTAAGAACCGTTGATGGAAAGCTGACCAGCCTCCTGCTTGCCGAAGAGGTCTACAGGTGCGAACTCAGCACTTGTTCCTGTAGCATAGATTTTTGCATTGGCGAGGGCATTGTCTGCCAGGTCGATGGCAGCGAGGTTGAACTTCTGTATGTCCAGAACGTTGAGGTCGCCGTCGGCAACCACCTCAACCTTCTGCAGCAGCGTCTCGGCACCTTTCATTGTAGTTTCAGGAGCCACGGCGGTAGTCGTTACAGAAGCCACGCTGATAGGCTGTTTCTCGTATGCCGTCACCTCGATGGCGAAACCAGCCTTTGAGTATTTCGTCACGAATTTTACGGTCACCTTGCCGTCCTCGGCATCAGAGAGGAAATAAGTCGGTTTGTCATACATGCTGTATTTGGCATCCTCCTTTTCCTTCACTTCTCCGCCATTGTAGACATACAACTTGTCCTGTGCCGTCACAGTCCACTCCTTGAATGTGAGCTTCACGCTCTGTCCGGGAGTCTTGGGAGCGAATGTCACGGTTCCTTCGAAGTCCTTCGAATAATCACCGTCCACACCGCCATCATCGTAGAACAAGAGAGGAGCGCCCTCGCTGATGAGAATCTCACCATTGTCGCCCGCCGTCATGTTGTATATGTTCTTTACCATCACCTCACCCTCAGGGTCAGCGTTCTCTGTAGTCAGAGTCTCACCGTCGGCAGTGATGCTCTTTATAGCGGCGTCGATTATGTCGCCCGCCTTTGCGTCGTCAGAGATATCGTAGCGCAGACGGAAGTAGTTGTCGCCTTCTGCCAGTGCCATCGGCTCGTCGAGAGTCAGTGTAGCCTCCGTTGCAGTTCCGTCAATTGCAGCCGTAGCCACAGGAGCCTTGTCAGCGGCAATCTCCTCGTCTGCCTTTGCCAGCGAGTAGAGCTTGATGGCAGCGATGCTCTTCTCCGCTCCCTTCATGTCCACCGTTACTGCAGAAAGCTTCTTAGGATTCTCGTTGCCCTCGGTGGTGATGTTGATGTTGAGGATGTCGAGATCCTTTTCGCCCACCTTCGCAATCTCCTTTGCCGACTGTGTGGCAGTCGTTGCTGCCACTTCCATTGGCTTGGAGAGATATTCGCTTATGGTAGCCACAAAACCGTTCTTCGTGTTATATGATAAAGTAACACCGGCGTTGAACACCACTGTCAATGCTCCGTCGGCAGCAGTAGAACGGATTACGCCCTCCGGACCCTTAGTGTAGTTGTTCTTTGTGGTCTCCCACAACAGTTCGCCCGTAGTTCCCTTGCCGCTGTAGATTTTCAGCGAAGCATGTTCAGAGCTGCTGTAGGTATTCCAGTATAGGTCAAACTTGGAGAATTCGATCTGGCATATCATACCCTCGTTGTAAGGCAGGAAGACGTTGATGCGGTCGTCCGTGCCACTCTCATAGTCAGAAGAATAATCATTCTTGTTCTGTGTTTTGAAAACTATCGAACCGTTCACTTTCTTTGTCACCGTGCCCTGGTCGAAATGCGATTCCACCTGGTTCAGCACCTCGCGGTAGCCCTCTGGATTACCCTCCGCAACGGTGTGGGTGGCATCACTGAGTGTAACAGAAGTCACTGTGGCATCAACTTTCTGTCCGTTGACGGCAGTCTCCTTGATGTCGTAGGCAAGCCAGAAGTAGTTGTCGCCCTCAACAAGCGACACCTCGTCGGTTGCTGTTATTTCGATAGCATCGCCAGTCACCTCAGCTTCGCCCACCTTTACAGAAGTTGCGAAGCTGGCCGCTGACTTGGTATAATATACAGTAGCCTTGCTGATGATGTCATTCGTTCCGTTTGTGGTGAAGGAGAATTTCTTTGCCGTCAGTGCAGGGTAGTTATTCTCCGTCTTTACGTTCAGTTTCAGTATCTCCTGATCGGTATCGCCGGCAGCCAGAGTCTTGACTGAAGCTTGTGTCGTCTCAACCGCCTGTGTCGTCATTGGCTGTGGGCTAAACAGGGAAACCTCAGCTTCGAAACCGTCACGGGTATATGACAGTTCGCTGCCTGACACAAACTTTATTGTCAATGCTCCGTCTTCTGAGTTGGAGCGCACGAATGGAGTCTCAGTTTCTCTGACGGTTCTGATAAGATTAGCTTCATCGTCGGTCGAACCGTTATATATAAGGATGTATTGTGATTTCGCATCGTCGTGCAGAGAACTCTCGAAGATATTCATCTTTGAGAAGTTTATCATCACCTTCTTGTCAGCCGTAGCCGGCTTGAAGGTCACCATACTGTTGAATCCGATGGTCACCTTTTCTGTAGGGCCTCCATCATCATAGAAGTTGAGAGGTGTGTCGGTAACGGTGATTGTCTTGTATTCCGCTGGGAATGTCACGATAGCCGGATTCACCAGTCCTACTGCCTCTGCTGCCGTGAATGTAGCCACGCCGCCGGGCATATTTGTCGTGGTGACACCGGTCACCTCCAGTTTCAGTTTCGCACCGATGGAAGCCTCTGTATTCAGGTCGCCAACGATTGTATATTCATTCTTTCCTTCGTTTAGTTTTTGGTCGAGAACCATTGTGTATACACCGTTGTCCTCAGTTATCGTCGTTTCGATAGGTGTCGCTCCCTTGTATGAGTCGGCGCTTCCGGCGAACAGTTTCAGAGAGAGAGGGTCTACCACATTCTCGTTCTCAGCCATTCTGAATTTGATGGATGTCAGGTGGTCAGCGTTCAGCACTCCGCTGGTGTTGACATATAATCCGGCGAGGTTCACGTTCGTCGTCAACTTAGGCGCTTTCACGTTGCCATACTGCGAACCGGCATCCGTAACGCTCATGTTCTCGAGTTTCACACACTTCACCTTTGCCACCCATCCGTCAGCTTTGAATGAGTAGCGATATATGAATCCCACCGACAATGCTCCGTCGGTTGTCGTAGAGTAGAACGACTTCCTGTCGTAGATGCCGTCGAGGGTCTCTATCACGTTGCCCTCAGGCAGTTTCGTGTCCTTTGTCACCTCGTTTATTGTCGTAGCCCAGGTGAATCCCGTATCGTCCACTTCACCGTCGTAAACCTTCGCATATCCCTGATATGACCCCATCTGGGTCCTCACGTCAAACGACTCGAAGGTAATCATGATAGAATACCCTTGTTCTGCCGGTTTGAACACGAGCAGGGAGTGCGAGTTGCTTGAATTGGAACTCATGATCGACCCAGTGCCTTTGTAGTCGTAGTACGTGAGTTCCTGATCCGTAGCCACCGTCACGACTTCTTTGCCGAACTGCGGCTGTAGCACCGTGTTGTCGTCTTGCGCCATCAGCTGCATAGGCAGCCATAGCATAGACAACAGGAGTGCCAGCATTAGATAACTGTACTTCTTTTGCATTTTGTTTATAATGTTAATGAATGAAAATGTTGTTGTTTCTCATGCATCAATTCCCTCGTGTGCCTTCCTCGAAGCCCATGAGAGACATCCATGGCATTTTCTCCACCATATTTATAATGGATACTATATGCCATGCGTCGCAATGGCAGGTCTTCTGACTTGCCGCCCGGTATCGAACGCCTTCCCGTTAAACCCCAACGATCGTTAGACATTTCATAATAACAGATTGGAGTTATAAGAATTTCCAGTGGCTATTGTTCGACCCTTTTATAAAGGGGCGGCTCACAGCAGCGGGACTGTCCGGGATTTCCACCCGATTCCCTTTTAATCACCCGTGAGGGCGAACCGCTTGCGATATACTATGCAAAGATATGCTTATTTTCTTTCTTTTCCAAATCTATGCTGACATTTATTTCTGCCGGCTATGTTCCCGTCTTATAGCAATAAAGCGCCGGAACACGTCAACCACTGTTTGAAACGTGTTCCGGCGCTGTGTGTATAGAGCTTGTCTGCCCTTTGTTTTCCTATTGTTCTGATGGGATAGTCCGGTTTTCTGTCGGTGCTGCCGATAGCCTCTCTCTATTGTATTCGGTTATCCTCGCATCTTTCGCCTTATCCCTTTTTCATTTCCTTCATTTCCTTCATCTCGCTCTCCTTCATCTTCTTGAGCAGGTCGCTGGCAAAGATGAAGTCGGTGAGCTTTTTGTTTGTCGAGCCCATGATGTCGGCGCTCTGGCCTTGCCATTCTTTCTCGCCTTGGTATATGAAGATGATGTTCTCGCCGATACCCATCACGGAGTTCATGTCGTGGGTGTTTATTATCGTGGTGATGTCAAATTCCTCAGTGATGCCGTGAAGCAGGTCGTCTATCACGAGCGATGTCTTAGGGTCGAGACCGGAGTTCGGCTCGTCGCAGAACAGGTATTTAGGGTTCAGCGCTATCGCTCTGGCAATCGCCACACGCTTCTGCATACCACCCGAAATCTCGTCGGGGAATTTCTTCTCCGCATCCACGAGGTTCACTCTGTCGAGACACTCCTGTGCGCGGCGCACACGCTCACGGTAGTTCATATTTGAAAACATGTCGAGCGGGAACATCACGTTCTCCAGCACCGGCAGCGAGTCGAAGAGGGCGGCGCTCTGGAATATCATTCCCATCTCGCGTCTCATCATCACCTTCTCTTTCTTTGTCATCGTCACGAAGTCGCGGCCGTCGTAGAGCACCTCGCCGCTTGTCGGCGTGAGCAGTCCCACCAGGTTCTTCATCAGCACCGTCTTGCCGCTGCCGCTCTGTCCGATGATAAGGTTCGTCTTGCCGCTGTCGAACACGGCGCTGATGTCTTTCAGCACCTCCTTGTCGCCAAACGACTTGCATAAGTTCTTTATCTCTATCATAAATCAGTACCTTTCGCCCTCCTTATGTTGTGTTCTCTCTTTCTCTCTGTATGTTCTCGTCTCTCTGTTCCATCAGCTCAGCAGCTGAGTGAGGAACACGTCGGAGCAGAGTATCAGTACGCTGCTCGTCACCACGGCGTTGGTGCTCGCCTTTCCCACTTCCACCGAACCGCCTTCCACGGTATATCCATGGTATGACGACACGCTCGATATTATGAATGCGAAGAAGAGACTCTTGATGATGCTCATCCACATGAACCATGGATTGAAGCTGTGTTGCAGTCCGGCAGTCAGGTCGTCAGGGCTTAGCACCTGTCCCACGTATGCCGTGGCGTAGGCGCCTAATATTCCCGTTGCCGACGAGAATATCACGAGAAACGGCATTATCGTTATCAGTCCCATCATCTTTGGCAGAATGAGATAGCTGGCAGAGTTCACACCCATTATCTCCAGTGCGTCAATCTGCTGTGTCACTCTCATCGTGCCGATTTCAGAGGCGATGTTCGACCCCACCTTTCCGGCAAGGATAAGACACATGATAGAAGACGAGAACTCCAGGAGCAGAATCTCTCTCGTGGTATATCCCGACACCCAGCGTGGCATCCAGGGGCTCTGGATGTTGAGTTTCATCTGTATGCAGATCACTGCTCCTATGAAGAATGAGATGAGGAGCACGATGCCGATGGAGTCAACTCCCAGTCCGGACATCTCCTTCACGTATTGTTTCATGAACATACGCATCCTTTCAGGGCGTGCGAACGAGCGTCCCATGAGGATGAGGTATTTGCCGAAGCTCGTAAGATATTTGTGTATTAGCATTTCCTTCTTTTTGTTGATTTGTCATCTCATCATCCACTTCTCGCCAATCTTCACCATCGGCACCACCACTTCCTCCTTTGTGCTGTCGTTGAAGCAGAGCAGTAGGAAGGCGTTTGCGTCGACGGATGATCTGGCGCTGTCAGTGCGGCAGTCTACAATCTGTATGTCATGGATGCCTCCATGGTCATTCTGCATCTGAAACAGGAACATCTTGGAGTTCATGACGAGCTGCTTGCGGTAGTTCTCCGGTATGCGCCCGTTGCGGTATGTCATATCGGTGAAATATTCATATCCGCCGTTTCTCAGACTGTCGTATATTTCCTTTGCAGCTTCTGCGGCAGCCATGTCTTTCGACTTGCCGCCTTCCGACGACGAGCACGCCGACATCACTGGCGTGAGCAAAGCAAAAACCAAGGCTGCAAGGCATGCCGTAAGACACGCCTGCAGCTTTGCTGTTATTCTGTTTGTCATCGTATCCGTTACTTCTGACGTATGAAGATGTTTATAGGAGAACCCGTGAGCTTCCAGTTCGAACGTATCTTGTTCTCCAGGAATCTCTTGTAAGGCTCCTTGATATACTGAGGCAGGTTGGCATAGAACACGAAAGACGGTATCTGCGTGTTGGGCAGCTGCGTGCAGTATTTTATCTTTATGTATTTTCCCTTTATCGATGGTGGTGGATAAGCCTCTATCAGCGGCAGCATCATCTCGTTGAGCTTTGATGTGCCTATCTTTATCTTGCGGCTCAGGTACACCTCCTTGGCAGTCTCCAGCACACGGAAGATACGCTGCTTCGTCAGTGCCGAGGCGAAGATGATAGGGAAGTCGGTGAATGGAGCCATGCGGTTGCGGATGGCGTTCTCAAAGGTGTCCATCACCTTCTGGTCCTTGTTCTCCACGAGGTCCCACTTGTTCACCACCACCACGAGCGACTTGTTGTTCCTCTGAATGATCTGGAAGATGTTCATGTCCTGTGCCTCGATTCCTCTCGTTGCGTCGATCATGAGGATGCAGACGTCAGAATGCTCGATGGCGCGGATGGAACGCATCACGGAGTAGAACTCCAGGTCTTCTGTCACCTTGTTCTTGCGGCGGATGCCGGCGGTGTCTACCAGGTAGAAGTCAAATCCGAACTTGTCGTATCTCGTGTAGATACTGTCGCGGGTTGTTCCGGCAATCTCCGTCACGATGTTGCGGTCTTCGCCGATGAATGCGTTGATGATGCTGCTCTTTCCGGCGTTTGGTCTTCCCACCACGGCAAAGCGTGGTATGCCTTCTTCGAGCAGTTCGCCGCTGTTGTCTTTCAGTTTCGCCACCACGTCGTCGAGCAGGTCTCCCGTGCCGCTTCCCGTAGCCGAGCTGATACACATCGGGTCGCCGAGTCCGAGCTTGTAGAACTCTGCCGCATTGTATATCAGGTCGTTGTTGTCTGTCTTGTTTGCCACGAGAATCACCGGCAGCTTCGTGCGGCGCAGAATCTGTGCCACGTCCATGTCCCAGTCTGTCACTCCCGTAGTGATGTCCACGAGGAAGAGGATTAGGTCAGCCTCCTCAGTGGCGATGAGCACCTGCTTGCGGATTTCCTCCTCGAAGATATCGTCGGATTTCACTACCCATCCGCCGGTGTCCACCACTGAAAACTCCTTTCCGTTCCAGTCGCATTTGCCGTATTGACGGTCGCGTGTCGTTCCTGCCACGTCGCTCACGATGGCTTGGCGGGTCTTCGTGAGGCGGTTGAACAACGTTGACTTACCCACGTTGGGGCGTCCTACTATTGCTACTAAATTTGCCATATTCTGTTTTTCGTTTTTCTTTTTTTTGTTGTTTTCTTCCCGGGAGTCCCGGATGCTTTCGGATTGCCGGTTCAGAATGTCGCTCCGTCAGTGTCCTGTTTAAGCTCCCGTTTCCCTCAGAGTTCCTGTTCTTTCAGGATTGTCCCCGTCTCTCCGTTTTAGTCCGGATTATATCCGAAGCTGTCCAGCTCTCTCTTCGAACTGCGCCAGTCTTTGTCCACCTTCACGAACAGTTCCAGATAAATCTTCTTGCCGAAGAACCGTTCGAGCGATTTGCGCGCTTCCGATCCCAGCTTCTTCAGTGCCACACCTTGATGGCCGATGATGATGCCTTTCTGTGAGTCGCGTTCCACATAGATCACGGCGTGGATGTTGATGCGCTTCTCGTCCTCCTTGAACGACTGCACCGATACCTCCACCGAGTATGGAATCTCCTTGTCGTAGTAGAGCAGAATCTTCTCTCTTATTATCTCGCTCACGAAGAACCTCGCCGGCTTGTCGGTCAGTTGGTCCTTGTCGAAGTAGGGTGGGGAGTCGGGCAGCAGCTCTTTTATGCGTTTGAGCAGCATGTCCACTCCGAACTTGTTCTTTGCCGAGAGCGGCAGTATCTCTGCGTCGGGCAGCAGAGAGTGCCATTTCGTTACGAGCGTTCCGAGCGTCTTCTGGTCGCTTTGGTCAATCTTGTTGATGAGCAGTATCACGGGGATGCTCATCTTCTGCACCTTTTCCAGAAACTCCATGTTCTTCTCCGGATTCTCCACCACGTCGGTGACATAGAGCAGCACGTCGGCATCCGTCAATGCCGATTCAGAGAAGGCGAGCATCGACTCCTGCAACTTGTAGTTCGGTTTCAGTACTCCTGGGGTGTCGGAGAATACTATCTGTGCGTCGTCGCTGTTCACGATGCCCATTATCCTGTGTCTTGTGGTCTGCGCCTTGAATGTGGCGATGCTGATGCGCTCGCCCACCAACTGGTTCATTAGCGTGGATTTTCCCACGTTCGGGTTTCCCACGATGTTCACGAATCCTGCTTTGTGCATTTTATCTGTCTTTTTTTATTTGCAAATATACTGAAAAATTGTTGTACGCCAAACATTTACCTTTCAATATGCGCCATTTTGACCTTTCATTGCCTTTTGTCGGACATCCTTTCCGTTGTTTTTGTGGTAAGTTATTATGTTTCCGTCACTAAAATGGCGTTCCGACAAAAAAACGCATCTGTATGACTTCCGTCATTGCAGATGCGCTTTATCTGATATAAAGATTTTTTTGTTTCAGTCAAGGAGTGTGTTATCCCTGCTCCACGGTGCTGCCGTCGTAGCCCCACTTGTAGTATGAAGCTCCGTGAACGAAGCCCGCTCCGAAGGCAGTGAAGATAAGGTTGTCGCCTTTCTTCAGCTTGCTCTCGTTCTCCCAGAGAGCCAATGGAATTGTGGCGGCAGAGGTGTTTCCGAAGTGCTCGATGTTCACCATCACCTGCTCCATAGGAAGCTCCAGACGCTTTGCCACAGCCTCTATGATGCGGATGTTTGCCTGGTGAGGCACCACGAAGCGGATGTTGTCCTTGTTCAGTCCGTTGCGCTCGGCGATGAGTGCACAGTCGTTGCTCATGCTCGTCACGGCATAGCGGAACACGGTGCGTCCCTCCTGATAGAGGTAGTGCAGACGGTGGTCCACAGTGAAGTGTGAAGCCGGGCATACAGAACCGCCAGCCTTCAGGTGCAGGAACGGCAGTCCATGTCCGTCGGTGCGGAAATAGGAGTCTTTCAGACCCACATCCTCTGTCGTTCCCTCAACGAGAACGGCAGCTGCTCCGTCGCCGAAGAGAGCACATGTGCTGCGGTCGGTATAGTCAACCACAGACGACATCTTGTCGGCTCCGATAACGATAATCTTCTTGTATCTTCCGCTCTGGATCATTGAAGCGGCAGTATCGAGCGTATAAAGGAATCCACAGCAAGCCGACCACATGTCGAACGCGAAAGCGTTCTTCAGTCCGAGCTTGCCCAGCACGATGGATGCTGTAGACGGGAACTTGTAGTCCGCCGTACTTGTGGCTACGATCAGTGCGTCGATGGTGTCTGGGTCAACTCCCGTTTTCTTCAGGAGCTGTTTTGCCGCTTTGCGTGCCATATAAGAGGTGCCGATACCCTCTTCGGTGAGGATTCGGCGCTCCTTGATTCCGACACGCGTCATAATCCATTCATCGTTGGTGTCTACCATTCTCGACAACTCCTGGTTGTTCAGCACATAGTCGGGAACGTATCCTCCGATGCCTGTGATTACTGCGTTTATCTTTTCCATGACGAGATTATTCTGCAGTCTCCTTTACGATAGCAACCTTGCCTCTGTAGTAACCGCAAGTAGAGCATACTGTGTGATATACATAGTAAGCGCCGCAGTTAGGGCATACTGCCAATGTAGGAGCTACTGCCTTATCATGAGTTCTTCTCTTAAGTG
>CAVBFA010000067.1:0-16405 GCA_963594595.1 Oscillibacter sp.
TGATGAGAAAGCAGCTTACCCCAGTTGGGCAAGCACCGTGCCCATTTTTTTGTTAAAAGCTTAACAAAATCCACTCTTCTAAAAAAACGGAATCCAAGCAAGCCTTAACGACCGTTTTTTGTTAAACACACGCTGAATTATTTCCGCCAGCAGTTAGACGTAATGTCTACACTCTTTCCTGAAAAACATGTTATTGGCAACAAAATGTTATTTTTATTCCAATTTTTTCTATCATTTTTTTTTGTTATATTAAAATATTTATTACTTTTGCATCCGGTACTATACAGAATGCTGCATGTTTTTCTATAAAAAACTAAAAACGGGGCCTGTTCTATAAAAGGAAGACGGAAACAGAAGAAAATCAGAGCATACCTTGTTGCATCCCTATGGTATAACGAAGAAACACGACATATCGACATATTTGGAAAATAACTTAAACATATACTAATTTTTAAACTTTTTTATTTATGAGAAAGACGTTACAAAGAACATTCGGACTTCTCTTCTTCGCGCTTGTTGGCGTGATGACGGGAACGGCCCAGAACTCTTTCCCGTATGCTGTCGATTTCACGACGGCTGGCGACCTCGCCGGCTGGACAGCCGTGGATGACAGTCCTACGAAGGGAGTTACTTGGGAGTATGGAACGGGAACGTACAGTCAGGCAGATAAAGCTTCTAAGATGTGCGCTGTCATGCCAGAAGATGCAACTTCTAAGCATGTCGATTATCTCGTTTCTCCAGAGTTTACCGCTACGGCAGGTGCTACCTATTACATCAGCATCAAGGCCCAGTATAAAGGTTATGCAATGTGTGGCGTGCAGGCTGGCAAGAGCGCTACCGACATGTCGGCAAACACAGTAATCAGTGATGACGTTTCCAGCTCGTTCGGTACCTATTACAATGGCTGGTTCGATTATAATGGTGTTGAGCGCGCTAAAACGGCTAAGGTTGCTTATACCGCAACTGAGGACGGACCACTCTATTTCTCTCTCTATGCTCATTCTAACTCAGACGTTGACGATACCAGCAAATTTTTCGTTTACAGTATCGACATCGAGGAAGACAAACCAGGTCCTAAGGCATTGCCATACAGCGTAGATCTCGGTGACAACCAGAGAGGATGGGCTGCAATCGATGCAAGTGATGTTCCTGGCGTTACATGGACGGCAAATGAATTCTATGACTACTCCTCAAGTAAATATATGCCTGCCGTTGTAAACGGCTACGACTGGGATAACACATGGAACGACTACTATGTTTCTCCTACTTTCACACTTGAGGCTGGCAAGAGCTATAAGGTGAAGACTCGTACATGGAAAAACAATGATCCGAGCGCATTCACACTCTCATTGATGCTTGGCACATCACAGACAGATGCAAGCACATTCCAGAAGATTACAGACCTCAGCATGCAGGCTACCTACGACGCTACTGCTACTGAGGACCATGTATTCGCAGTGAAGAAGAGTGGCGACTACAACCTTGCATTCCTGGCTACTACGACTACAGGAACTAATGAGCAGGTTGCTCTCTGCTACTTCGACATCGCCGAGACCGACGAGACTCCTGAGGTTACTCTCGGTGGCGCTGTGGAGACAACCGCTCTGCCATACAACATCACATTCGATGCTGTGAACGACGTATGGACAACTATCGACGCCAGCGCTGATCCTACCACAACATGGGGATTCAACGACAGCTGGGTTAATGACGGATTCTGCCCTACTGCAAATCCGTACTCTGCAATACCAAGCTATTGCATCCTTCAGGATCCAAACGTTGTAAACGACTACTATGTATCTCCAGCATTCAAGCTCGAGGCCGGCAAGACTTACACAGTGAAGACAAGCACCGGTAAGATGTATGACACTCCGGCAGTTCTTTCTGTTGAGTTCGGTACTTCAAACACCGACGCTTCTTCATTCACAAAGCTGACCAACATCGCAATGGAGAACAGCGGCGAGCAGTATGAAAACTCTTACGACCTTACTGTTCCTGCCGACGGCGTTTACTATCTGGCATACCACGCAGTAAACACTACAACAGAGAATTTCACCAAGTATGCTTATCTCTATGCCATGAGCTTCGGTATCGAAGAGAAGACCGGTGGCGACGAGCCTGGAGCTGAGGCAGTGGAGGTTCCTTATGAAATCTCATTCGCTTCTGAGACCGACGCTTGGACTGCTCTCGACGCAAGTGAGACTGTTGCTGTGACATGGAAGTACGCTACTGGTTATGACGGCTTCTATAATGCTGATGGCACTTACTCTTCATGCTATAGCCTGGAAGATGACTGGGGCAAGCCAAACGACTACTTCGTTTCTCCTGCTATCAAGCTTCAGGCTGGCAAGACCTACACAGTGAAGACAAATACAGGTAAGGCATACGACACTCCTGCTGTTCTCTCTCTCGAACTCGGTACTTCAAGCACTGATGCCACTACATTCAATAAGGTGAGCGACATCGAGATGGCTGAAAACAGCGTACAGTACAAGAACTCTTATGACGTGACAGTGGAGAACGATGGTGAATACCGTCTCGCATTCCACGTTACAACCAATAGTACTGAGTTCCCACTCCGTGCTGAGATGTATCTCATGGACTTCTCTATCGCTGAGAAGACTGCACCTGAGGTGACAGCAGAGCTTCCTTACGAAATAGCATTCGACTCTGCCGACAAGTTCGCTACATGGTCTACTCTCGACAACAGTGACGTTCCTGGCAAGACATGGGAATTCACAGGGTCTGACTTCGCTGGCAAACCGGCTGCATTCATGGGTCCTGACGCAGGTTCTGCAACTTGCGACTGGCTGATCTCTCCAAGATTCGAACTCAAGGAGGGCAAGTCTTATGTAATCAAGTTTGACGGTGCTACAGGTGCTGACAACAAGCTCAACGTGCTGCTCGACTACTTTGAGGAGAGCATAGACAAGGATAACGCCAAGGCTATCGATTGGATTGGCGAGAAACTTCCTAAGATGGAAGGCGAAGAGGCCAAGACAGAATGGACTGTTGACATCCTGAAGGATGGTGTATACTACTTCGGATTCCGTGCTCTGAACTGGACTCCAAACCAGGAGGCTGATGCTATCAGCATCTATTCATTCAGCGTTACAGAAGCACCTGAGGGCGAGCCTGAAACACCGGTTGCTCTTCCATACGAGACTTCATTCGCTGAGGAGGCAGGCGCAGCAGGCTGGACAGCTATGGACCGCAGCGACAACGCAAACTCTACATGGTCATACAACTCTTGGGGATATGATGAGTATAACGCGAATTGGGAGAAGGTTGGTGAGAACCACCCATGTGTTAGCTTCAGCTCAGACTGGTCCAATGCCAACGACTTCTGGGTTTCACCATTGTTCTCTCTCGAGGCTGGCAAGACATACGTTGTGAAGACTCACACCACTACCAACAGGACCGGCTTAGATGCAAATACCTCTTCATTCACTATGAAGCTTGGAACAAACAAGAAGGTTCAGGGCACATTCACACAGACTATCGGCGATATCGAGCTCAACACAGTTTACGACCGTGATCCGAGCGTATTCGAGTTCAAAGTTGAGGAATCTGGCAACTACTATGTGGCTTACAACATCTTCGATACAAACGGTCAAAATGCTTATGGTTACATCTTCGACTTCTCTCTCGCTGAGAAGACTGCAGAGGTTCAGCCAGTGGCAACAACTGCTGTTACAGACCTCGCCGCTACAGAGGCTGGTGATCTCAAGACTATCAAACTGACGTGGAAGAACCCGACCAAGGACGTTGACGGCAACGACCTCGCTGCTGACGCAGAGCTTTCAGTCAAGGTATCCGAGGGCGAGACTCTCCTTATTACTGTTCCTGGCACCCCAGGTGCAGAGGGCAGCTATTCTTACAAGCCAGAGACATACGCTGGTCTCCACGAGTATAAGATTGTTGTAGTTTACAACGAGCTTGAGTCTGAGGCTGCTACTGCTTCTGTAGAAGTGGAGGTAGACGGTATCAACGGCGTTATCGTTATCCCTGCCGGCGCTGAGGTTTCAGTGCGCACACTCGGTGGAGAATTGGTTGGCAACAACCTCTCTACTCTCGCCAAGGGTACATACCTCGTTACAGTGAAGACTGTTGACGGTAAGGTGAAGACAATGAAGATTACCAAGTAATCTGAAATCTCATAAAGCTTGATTTGCCGCCCGGCATCCCGAATAGTGGATGTCGGGCGGTTTCGGGTTTAATTAAAACTGCCGTCAGTCGTTTTTATCCTTATTTCTTTCTTTATATTAAAATATTTATTACTTTTGCAGCCGCTCTATATAGATTACTGCATGTTATTTAATTAAGAAAACACGAAGAGCGTGTCCTGGTATCAATCAACGAAATAAACTTATCCAGGACCGCTTGGCATATATCTATCGACACGACAACCAGACACGGTTAACTTTGATAATATTTTAAACATATATTAATTTTAAAACTTTTTTTATCTAATGAGAAAGACGTTACTTAGAACATTTGGACTTCTCTTCTTTGCGCTTCTCGGCGTGATGACGGGAAATGCCCAGAACGCTTTCCCGTATGCTGTTGACTTCATGACGGCAACCGACCTTAGCGGTTGGACAGTTGTTGACAACAGTACTGCGCCGGGAGTGTCATGGGAGTGGGGAAAAGGCTACAAGACAAAGACAGCCGATAATGAAGTGCTCGACAACAACATGTGTGCCGTGATTAAAGACGACACTTCGGAATTCAATGATTATCTTGTGTCTCCAGCTTTCCAGCTCACTAAGGGCAACACCTACTACATCAGTGTGAGAGGACAGAAGAGAGGCTATCAGTTTCTGGATGTTGAGGTGGGCAAGAGCGCTACCGACATGTCTAAAAACAAAGTTGTAAAAGACAATATAGACAGTGACCTCGGTCAGTGGGCTAAAGGATGGTATGAACTGAGAGGCCATTGCTATGCACAGACAGTGACAGTGGAATATACTGCTACTGAGACTGGCACATTCCATTTCTCACTCCGTGCTCGTTCTATAGAGGGTGACACCAATGCAGATATGATGGCATTCCTGATCTACGATATCGCTATCAATGAACAGACCGGCGGTCCTCAGGCTATGCCATACAGCATCAACTTCGCTGAGCACCAGAGAGGATGGAAGGCTGTAGACAATAGCTCTACGGCATACAAGACTTGGGGAGTTGACATGTTCTATGACGCTAACTCGCAGAGCAACTACACTGCCGTGATGCCTATGTATGATGGAGATTATGAGTGGAACGACTATTACATCTCTCCATTGTTCACACTTGAGGCAGGCAAGAGCTATAAGGTGAAGAGCTGCACATGGAAGGACATGGATCCTTCTGAGTTCAATCTCGCTCTTATGCTCGGCAAATCACAGAAGGATGCAAGCGCATTCCAGAAGATTTCTGACATAAACATGCAGCTGAACTACGACGCCAATGTTACAGACGACCATGTGTTCGCTGTAGAAGAAACCGGTGACTACCGTCTCGCATACCTGGCAACCACAGCGGCAGCGACAAACCAGAAGATCGCTCTCACCAACTTCGAGATCGAAGAGACAACAGAGACTCCTGAAGTTACAATCGGCAAGATAGAAGAGACACCGGAGCCAGAACCAGAGCCAGTGGCTACAACGGCTGTAACTGAATTCACAGCAAAAGAGGCTGGTGATCTCAAGACTATCAACCTGAAGTGGAAGAACCCGACTAAGGATGTTGACGGCAACGACCTCGCTGCTGACGCAGAGCTTTCAGTCAAGGTATCCGAGGGCGAGACTCTCCTTATTACTGTTCCTGGCACCCCAGGTGCAGAGGGCAGCTATTCTTACAAGCCAGAGACATACGCTGGTCTCCACGAGTATAAGATTGTTGTAGTTTACAACGAGCTTGAGTCTGAGGCTGCTACTGCTTCTGTAGAAGTGGAGGTAGACGGTATCAACGGCGTTATCGTTATCCCTGCCGGCGCTGAGGTTTCAGTGCGCACACTCGGTGGAGAATTGGTTGGCAACAACCTCTCTACTCTCGCCAAGGGTACATACCTCGTTACAGTGAAGACTGTTGACGGTAAGGTGAAGACAATGAAGGTTACAAAGTAATGAAGACAATGAAGGTTACAATGTAATCTGAATTACCATAACAAATGATTGCCGCCCGGCATCCACCGAAAGGGGATGCCGGGCGGTTTGGGGTTTTCATCAGCAAACCATCCAGACAATTGCCTGACAGTTGCCAGACAATCAACTGTCTGTCTGTCAGAACGTTACAACGAAAAACCAGATGGTCTGACAGTTTTTCAGAAATTCTCGCATTTACTGAAAATCAGCGATATTGGCAACTTTTTGTTCATATCGACCAACTTAAATTAATTCCACCAACGGGTTCTTGCAGGGTATTATAAGCTGTCTTTCGGAGCGTGTTCTGCCTTCGTGGTGTCGCGCTTTATCTCCTCGGCTTTCATTTCCTCACGCTTCATTTCTGTGGAGTCTGGCTGGGGGAAGAGTTCAGGATGCGCTTCGCGCCAGTTCACTTCCTTGTCTCTCTTTCCCGGCAATACTATCACCGGCATGCCTTTAGTGACAAACTGCACCAGTTCGAGGATATTCTCATTCTTTATTCTCACGCATCCGTGGCTGCGTCTGCCGCCCACCGACCATGGAGCGTCGGTGCCGTGGATGCCTGTGGAGTTGAATCCCGGAGTGACGATGCGGAAGAAGCGCGGACCATATTGTCCCGGGTTCTCGCTGCGCACGCCATTCTCGTCGGTATAGTGCCAGTTCTCGCTGTTCTGCACCTTGCCCGCCCTGAAGAAACCCTCCGGCGTGCGGCAGTCGCCCCTGCTCCTCTTGTTGCCGAATCCCTTTCCGCAGGCACAGGTGTACGACTTGCGCAGCACACCGTAGCGGTCGAACAGCTTCACCTTCATGTCGCCCTTGTCCACGATGATGAAATAGTCGTATTCACTGTTGAGCAGACGGTTGCAGTAGTCCAGACTGTCGTGTGCCATCTTGTGCATGATGCCGGCGGCATAGCGGTCCTTGTCCGGCGACTCGTTCATATATTCTATCGCCTCCTCGGCAGTGCTGAACCGATGCTTTATCTTTATCGGTTCCTCTTCAATTTCCTCAATCTCGTTGGCAGACGCAAGCGGACCGTCATCCTGCGCCATGTCGTTGCCTTTGTTCGACGGCGAGCAAGCCTGCATCATCAGAGTCAGTATCGTGAGGAATATGGATAGGCGTATCGCTTTCATGTTTGTTTGATAAGATGTCATGTCTGTTTAATGTTTATTTGTTTGGTCTTTCTTTTTATAAGTTACTGTCATATTTCTTTTCTTGTTCAATATCCGCCATCCCACAGACGGGAATCTCGACTTCCCTCTCCGAGTGGTCGGCGAAGGCAAACCCTTCTTTCTGGCTGCAAAGATAATGAAAAAAACTGACATTCTTTTCGTTTTCCTTTTCAAAGCGCATTCCCGTTATGCCGGAAAAGCCCTGATTTGCGGCATTTTACCGAATAATCCACCAAGTTTGTGCATTTTTACCCGTGCTTCGCAACCTTAACCGCTAATTTTGCAGTCACTATTACTAACCAAATCAAAATCATACAACGAAGATGAAATTGAGATTCATTGCAGCAGCCGCTGTGGCTGCATGCACTGCATTATGCGTGCAGGCGAGAAAGGTGCATACCATAGGCGACAGCACTATGGCGACCTATGACCCGAACACCACCGTGACGAGAGGCTGGGGACAGATGTTCCAGCAGTTCTTCAAGGGTGATGTCACCGTGAACAACCGTGCAAAGAATGGTGCCAGCAGCAAGAGCTTCTATATGGAGAGCGCCTATTGGCAGTCGGTGAAGAAGCAGATAGAGCCAGGCGACTACGTGCTCATACAGTTTGCCCACAACGACGAGAAAAGCAACGGATGCGACGGCGACGAGCTGAAAGCATACTATCAGAGCATCGGCGATGAGGCAAAGGCAAATGCCTGCGACTATCGTGGAACTACAGCCAGCGGCACCTATAAGGACTATTTGCGCAAGTATGTGGAAGAGACACGCGCATTGGGTGCCACACCAGTGCTGGTGGGCGCGATATGCCGAAAATATTTCGACGGAAGCACCATTCGCAGAAACGGACGCCACGACCTCGGCGACAAGTTCGACAAGATAGAAGGCGGCAAGCTCACTACCGGCAACAAAGTGGCTGCCGACGACCATACCTACGACTATCCTTACCAGATGCAGGAGGTGGCAAAGGAACTGGGAGTGCAGTATCTCGACCTCACCACAGCCACCAAGGAACTCTATGAAAGCTATGGCGACGCCAAAGCCAACGCTCTGCTCTTCGACGGCAACGGCAGCACCCACACCTCGGCGATGGGAGCCACGCTGATAGCCCGTCTGGCAGCACAGCTCATGCAGAAGGCTGGAATACTGACAGAGAACATCAACCTGACGAGCGACCTCAGCGTGAATCCCTCAACAGTAGACCTCGGACAGGCATACAAGGGACAGACGGTGGTGAGAGAAGTGTCGGTAAACGGCTTCGACCTCGTGCCAGCCGACGGCAACGTGAGCATTACGGCGAGCAACGGACTGAAGGTTTCTGCCGACGGCAGCGACTATTCATCCACAGCAACTCTGACCTACAAGGAAGGCAACCTTATCGGTTCCTTCAAGACAAGCTATGAGTTCGCCACAGCCGGCGACATCAATGAGAGCATCACCGTGAGCTGCGGCGACAAGACAGTCACCATCCCTGTAGTGGGCAAGTGTGTGGAACTTGCCGAAGGAGTGGCAGCATCGGCATATTGGAGACTCGAGAAAGACGACAACTGCACAGTTGAAGGTCCGGTAGACCCCGTCGGCGAGACATACAGCGAGATGAAACTCCAGAAATATTCCAGTCCAAACGCCAAAACCACATGGCCCGAGGGCACAGGCTTCGATGCTACCCGCAAGACACAGCGCAACATTATCGAGGGTGAGTCGTGGCCGGCAGGCGAAATCGACGAGGTGTCGACACGATGGATAGAGTTTGCGGTGAAGCCGGCCAAGGGAACCACTTTCAACGTGAACGAGATAAGCCTCTATGTGTGTGGATGCGGAGGCAACGGAATGCACTGCAAGATTTACTACTCTAAGGAGGCAGACTTCGCCAATGCCGTTAACATCGCCGACTTCTCCGGTTCGATGAAAGCCAACGACATGATGGAGGTGAAGGCAACACCTGTGATAGAACTCTCTGAGGGCGAGACGCTCCGCTTGCGCGTATATCCCTGGTATGGCAGCGCAGCAACTGGCAAGACCATCTGTCTGAGCGACGTAAAGGTGGCAGGAGTGGCAGTAAGCGCCACAAATGGAGTGAAGAGCGTGGAAAGCTCGGAACTGAAACCGGAGAAGATATACTACAGTCTCGACGGCATTCGTCAGAACGGCATTCATGACGGTCTGAACATTGTGGTGGAGAACGGAGTGGCAAGAAAAATAATGAAATGAACAAACAGATTCTAAATATGAAAAAGACCACATTATCCCGAATTATCGTCATGGTCCTCGTAGCATGGATGGGACTGGGCGGTGCAATGGCGGCAGACGTCATCGGCGCCAAAGACGCCACTATAAAATGGGCGTTTGACAAAAGTGCCGACAATGCGTCGGCTGCAGAGATATCCGTAGACGGCGCCATCTCGACTACAAGTTTCTCGCTGGGCGAGAAACTGTATTTCAACGGACTGCAAAGCGGACTCTCAAAACTGAACCCGACAGAAAAGATAAGCAATGCCCGCGACGATGCATCATACGTAGTATTCAGCATCGTGCCAAAGAAAGGAGTAACCTTCACACCGAAGAGCGTAGCCTTCAAATCGCAGAAATGCGGTACCAGCGGCGGTACGCTTGACGTGGTGGCCCGATGCGGCGAGAAGAGTGAGGAACTTGTGAAAGGTTTCGGCCCGGAGCGTAATAGCGTGTCGGAGTCGAAGCTCGACATCACGTCACTCACAGGAGAGAACGATAAGGTGGAGCTGTATTTCTATGTGTATAATCTCGCCGGCAACAAGCAGCTCGCCCTCGGCGACGTGGTGGTGACAGGCGATCTGAACGGCACTCCGGTCACTGTGCCCGTATATACGCTGAGCGTAGGGACAGCCGACGAGGCAGCCGGCACCGTTACCGTGAATCCGGCAGGCGACAAGTTCGACGAAGGCACGGTAGTCACTGTGAGTACTACCGAGAACTTCGGTTATCATTTCGCAGGATGGACAGGAGCCGACAACGCCATCGTGTCCACCGACAACCCATACACCTTTGAGCTGACGGCAAACACGTCGCTCACCGCAACATATACGAAGAACAATGTATACGCCCTGAACCTGACACTGCAGGGAGGAGCAAATGCCAATCTCGTGACGTTCTCGCCAGAAGGCAATGTGGTGGACGGAGTGCATCACTATGAAGAAGGAACCGACGTGAAGCTCACGGCACTGGACAACCGTATCCTCACCTTCACCAACTGGGACGACAACTCGACAGACAAAGAACGCGAAGTGAAGATGGACGGAGAGAAGAACCTTACGGCAAACTTCTCTTGCGCCGACTATATAGTGGGCTGGGACCTCTATAGCGACACACCGTCGCAGGAGCGTGCTGCCGACTACAAGGCAGAGAGCGACAATGCCGGACTCCTCTCGCTGCGCAACGAAGCCGGCAACACCTCATCATGGCTCGCATGCGGAGCAGGAAAAGGCGGACAGAACGGCAAATATGCCGCACGCTGCTGGAAGAAACTCACCGACAAATATTATTTCGAACTCTCATTCTCAACATTGGGATACACCAACGTAGTGCTGTCGGCTGCCGTAGGCGACGACTTCAACGCACACAGTATAGTAAACGCACAATACTCTATCGACGGAACAAACTATACCACCTTCGGCACATATAACCTGCCGGCACGCGGATGGGACTCAGAAGAATTCGCCCTGCCGGCAGAGGCAAACGGACAGAAGCTCGTGAATGTGCGCTTCCTGCCAGACTATGACTCACCGCTCGTGGGATCGACAGGCGACTACGACGGACTGGCTGTAGCGGAGATTTTCCTGCTCGCCGACAAGGAAATCGTGGAAGACAACGAGGCTCCGAAACTCATCTCGACAATCCCCGCCAATGATGCTGCCGATGCATCGGCAACAGGATCTGTGATACTGACATTCAACGAGAAAGTGGTGGCTGCGGAAGGAAGCAAGGCAACGCTCAATGGAGAGACTTTGCTGCCGACGGTGAGCGGCAAGACCGTGGTATATCAGTACAGCGGACTGAAATATGCCACAGCTTATACCTTCACGTTGCCGGCAGGAATGATCCTCGACCGCAGTGGAAACGCTTTCCCGGGCACAGAGATACATTTAACCACTATGGAGCGCCAGCAGCCAGAGCTGCGTGTCTATGACGCAGTGGTGGCACAAGACGGCACCGGAGACTACACCACTGTGCAGGCTGCCATCGACGCCGCACCGCAGAACAGAGTGAAGCCATGGCTCATATTCATAAAGAAAGGTACATACAAAGAGCATGTTGACCTGCCGGCAACAAAGCCATATCTGCACTTCATCGGACAGGGACGCGACAAGGTGTTCATCAGCGATGACAAACTGTGCGGCGGACCGAACGCACTGAGCGTGGACAAGGGAGCCACATTCGTGGCACACGCCGCCAACCTGTATTTCGAGGGATTGAGCTTCGTGAATTCATACGGAGTAGAGAAGAACGACGGTCCGCAGGCGCTCGCCCTGAACACCGAGAACGACCGCATCGTGTTCAACAACGTGGGAATGTACAGCTATCAGGACACATGGATAACGACAAGCAAATCCAACTATCGCCACTACGTGAAGAACTCCTTCATCGAGGGAGCCGTAGACTTCATCTACAACAGCGGTGACGTGTATCTCGACAACGACACAATCAATATCGTGCGCAAGAGCGGAGGATACATCGTGGCACCGTCACACCAGAAAGACGTGAAGTGGGGATACGTGTTCATGAACAACGTGATAACGGCTCCTGGCGTACCGTCAGAAACATCGGTATGGCTCGGCAGACCTTGGCACAACTTCCCGAAGACCGTTTTCATCAACACGAAGGCAGAGGTGACGATACCTGCCACGGGATGGTATGAAACGATGGGCGGACTGCCTGTGCTGTGGGCTGACTATAACACCATGGACGCCGAAGGCAACCCTGTGGACCTATCTCTCCGCCGTGACACCTATTATTATATGGACGGCGACACAAAGGTGGAAGGCAAGGCAAAGAACTTCCTCACCGACGAGGAGGCAGCACAATATACGGTGAAGAACGTGCTCAGCGGTTCGGACAACTGGCAGCCGGAGCTGATTACCGAGGCTTGTGAGGCGCCGGCACCTGTAGTTGAGGGCGGAATGCTGAAATGGCAGCCTGTGCCATACGCCATCTGCTACGTGATAACGAAAAACGGCAACGTGGAAGGATTCACTACTGCCACATCATGCGAATATGAGGCAGGCAACGAATACCTGATACAGGCTGTGAACGAATACGGCGGACTGAGCAAGGCTGCCAAGGCAGACGTGACATCGGCAGTGGAATCCGTAGAGACTGCTGACGCCACATTCAAGGCTACTGCCGTATATACAATCGATGGCAAGAGAATTGCTGATACAGCAAAAGGCATCAATGTCATTACTGACGGCAAGACATCGAGAAAAGTAGTGATGAAATAAAAATACAGTTGGTATATTATTCATAAGTAGTCCAAATCAGGTTTCATATTTGGGTAAAGATTGTCTGGGGATTCCATGTGATGTGGCGTTCCCAGATTTTTTTTTATCCCAAATCGGTCATTTGGGTATGCTTGTTTTTTGATTTTTTAGAAGGATGGATTTTGTTTGGTTTTAATGAGTAATAGCGTGATGTTGTGGAATATGATTTTTTTTTCATACTTTTGTATTCGCAAAACCGGTTGTTCCACCAATCCGGGCATTGGGGGATTGATCCGGCACTGAATCTATCAAAACAAATTATCCCGAATATACAATGAGGTTTATAACACTTGTCCTGTCATTATCATTGTCGCTGCTGTCTGCCGTCTGTGCCGTAGCCACACCGATTTGTCATATCCAGCGGTATGATGAGAACGACGGGCTCACCCAATGGCACGTCACGCAGATGGCACAAGACAGTCAGGGCATGATGTGGTTCTCAACATGGAACGGACTATGTCGCTTCGACGGTTACGAATTCCGTGGATTCAAAGGACGTGTAGGCGACGGAAGCCGGTTGGCAACCGACCGCATGCGCAGCGTGTGGCTGTGTGGTGACGGGAATCTGGGATGCAGGGTGGACGACGACCTGTATCTTTTCAACCTTAAGCGTTACCGGTTTGAAAAAATCGGAGAAATGCAGTCGAGAGGGCGGAATGCCACGACGGTGAAGGACAACAGACCATATCGCCATCGCGATGGTGTGGGAAATCTGTGGACGGTGTATTATGACGGCAGACTGACCTATACGCCGAGGGGAGGCAAGGAGACGCCCTACGGTGACGGGAAAAGCCTGGAGGCAGCACGCTTCTGCCTCTCTGACAAGCAAGGCAACCTCTGGGTGGCTGCCATAAGCTGCATATACAAGATAAGTTTTCCGAGACAGAACGGAAGTGTGGTGAGAAATGGTAATGGTGCTGAAGTCAAGGCTGTCTTCGTGGATAGGGACAAGAGATACTGGATTGCCACTAAAGAAGACGAGACAGTGAGGATTTTCGACCGTGGCAACAGACTTGTGGGGTATCTTGCGCCGGATGGCAGGATTGTGGCTGGCTACACTAAATTCCGTTGTCCGATATACTGTATCACCCAAACACGCGACGGAAATATCTGGTTGGGAAGCAAGCCACAGGGACTTTTCCGTCTGACCGGATGTCATGGGACGCAGGCATACAGGATAGATAAAATCGGAGGATTAAGCAGCGACAATGTCTATGACATCAAGGAAGACCGCTGGCGCAGACTCTGGATTGCCACTCTTGGTGGGGGCGTGTGTTGTGTGGTGAATCCAAGAGCGGAAAGACCTGTGGTGGTGAAACCTTTCTCAGGATTACGGAACTATCCTCTCACTCTGGCAAAGAAGGTGAGGATGATACATCTGACCAAAGACGATGTGATGCTATGTGCCACGACCGATGGACTGCTTGTGGCAAAGCTGGCAGCGGGGAATGGCATCAGAAACATGGCGTTCCGTTGCCACACTCGTGAGGCAGATCGCAAGGATGCCCTCAGTTGCAGTGCGGTGATGAACGTGGCTGAAGACTATAGAGGACGGATTTTCGTCAGTACGGAGAGTGGTGGAGTGAATATGATTCAGACGGGAAACCTGACGGCAGACAAACTGTCTTTCCGACATTATGATGAGGCTAACGGGATGCCCACCGATGTGGCTCTGTCTGTTGTGGGGTTCTCTCGCCGGATGCTTATGGTGGGAAGCGACAGACTGGTGATGTTCAATCCCGACAATGGGGATTATCTCTCGTTCGGAAAGAATTTCTTCCAGTCGGAATGCAGGTTCTCGGAGGCAATACCAGTGAGATTGCCCGATGGCCGCTGGATGTTCGGACTGAAAGACGGGGAGTATTATGTCGCTCCACAACAGTTGCACAAGAGCACCTTCGTGCCGACTATCGCCCTTACAGGTGTCAGCGTGCAGGGAGTGGAAGGAAGTTGCTCCGTAAATGCCATGGACACATTGGTACTGGCGAGCAACGAGAGGAGCTTCACGCTGAGATTTGCCGCTCTCGACTATTCCGCCGATGTCCGCCTTTCGTATGCCTTCGCACTCTTGGACGACGGTGATGAGGGAGACGTAAAATGGAATGACATAGGCCATAACCATTCTGCCACACTGCTCGACCTGGAGCCCGGAACCTATGTCGTGTTGGTGAGGTCTACCAATGCCGACGGAGCCTGGGCGGACAACGTGAGAAGGCTGACGATAATAGTGACGCCGACATTCAGGGAGACCACTCTCGCCCGTGTGCTGCTCATCTTGCTTTTGTTGGCGTTCTTCGGTTCTGCAGTATATACCATTATATATATAAGGCGTATAAAGCGTCAGCGCCGTGAAGCTCTCGACGCATACCTGAATCTGCTCAGTAACGGTACTGGCGGTGATGCCGATGAACCGGCGCCGGCAGACACACCGTTGCGCCCTGAACTCTCGTATGAGGATGATGTCATGATGAGGCGCGTGTCGGCATTTGTAGACGAACACCTTGGTGATGCGGAGATAGGAGTGGGCGACATGGCG
This sequence comes from Oscillibacter sp., assembly GCA_963594595.1. Taxonomy (GTDB): domain Bacteria; phylum Bacteroidota; class Bacteroidia; order Bacteroidales; family Bacteroidaceae; genus Prevotella. Next base: position 15,355 of record CAVBFA010000067.1, read on the forward strand.
GCAGCGGCAGCCATGAGCCGGTCGGGACTGCAGCGCAAGATGAAACAGATCATGGGAGTGACGCCACTCGACTTCCTGCGCGAGGCGCGTATGAAACGTGCGTGCCATCTGCTCTCGTCAACCGATATGCCGATAAGCGACGTGGCATATTCCTGCGGATACTCCGACCCTAAATATTTCAGCAGGAGTTTCAAAGCATCAAAGGGAAAGAGTCCGAAGGAATGGAGAAACGGAGATATAGGAGGATAAAACTTCCCTAAAATTGTTTCTTTTGTTCAATTCAGGATGCAATGTAAATAATAATTCCTATCTTTGTATTGTGCGATGATGCGCATCATCGACACACATATATATATTACGGACATAAACACACTACGATTATGAAAGGAAACGGATTATTTGCGATAGTACTCAGTGCGGCACTGCTGGTGTCGGGCTGCGGTTCGATGAGTGACGGCGGTGCTTCGGGAGGCTTTCTTGGAGCAGAGTTGGGAAGCATTCTCGGTTCTGCCATCGGCGGCATAAGCGGTGGACCAAGAGGCAGCGATGTCGGTACGATAGTTGGCATGGCTGGCGGTGCCGTGGTAGGTGCCGTGGTGGGAAACGCCGCCGACAAGGCACAGCAGAGAAAGGCAGAACGCTACAATGGCAGTTACAGGGAAGACGACAGGAACGGCAATTACCGTGAAGACGACAGAAACAGCAGTTCCTCGTATGACAGCCGGTTTTATGACAATATGGGTGATAACGCCACAAGCGGCTTCGACCCGAAGAATGGCGGTGACGACGTGATACAGTTTGATGCTCCTGCCGGTAATACATCCGTTGAAGAACCGGGTGTAGTCAGCAAGCTCCAGTCAGATCCTGCTCCGGACAGTGCTTCGCCTCTGGAGCTCCGCAGTGTGAGATTCGTGGGCAAGAGCAACAGTCTTGAGCTGCATAGCGGTGAATTGGCAAAAGTGGTGGTGGAGGTATACAACAATACTCCGGAATATATGTATAATGTGAAACCCATGGTGATGGAGACCTCCGGCAACAAGCACGTCTTCGT
>CAVBFA010000068.1:0-9272 GCA_963594595.1 Oscillibacter sp.
GCCCAACCTTGCGTTTTGTATCTTTTGTATTACAAAATAATGCGACAAATTGTATTTTAATTGATTGGCTGCCGTATTTTCGCATAAAACTTTAGCAAAAAGTGAGTTTTTTTATTACTTTTGCCAATGAAAATACACAACGATATAAGAAATCGGGAGTCAGCAGAAAGGAACAACCAATATGATGATTGATTCACAAATATTACTTCCATTATATATAAATATGTATACAGGGAGATAGGAACGAAATAGATATAAATATTAATAATCCCAAAAAGCAAAGCCAATGAAAAAGTTTAAATCTTTAATGCTGTTAGCGGCAATGTTTGCTACTTCTGCAAGCGTCAGCGCACAGAAAGTATTGCTCGACGAGGGTTTTGAGACCGACTATGTAAAAGCTTCGGAAGACGACACTCCATTCTCACGTCCTATTGCCAGCGGCCAAGGCTGGACGACGGTAGACACCTACGCCGGCGAGACACCCCAGTATAAATGGACCAACTATTATTATGAAAAAGGTACGATATCCGGTAAACACGTGGCATATTGCGACGGACAGATGTTCTCGAATGCCGACGGAGCCGGACCGAGAGAGGAAATCCTGCTCACCCCGGAGCTCGACCTCGACGACACCTATCAGCTGAGCTTCGACTGGCAGACCTCGCAGATGGCATTCAGTGCAAAGACCTTGTACGACCTGCAGGTGCGCATCGTGAAAAACGGTGACGTTGCCAATGCCGAGACGATATTCTCCATCCAAAATCCAGAAGACCTGAAGGAGAGCGGAGTCACCAACTTCGTGGGTTGGCAGACACAGTCAAGCAAGCTCGACCTCAGCGAATGGAAGGGCCAGAAGGTGAAGATCGCCTTCGTATACAAGATGCTCACCACCAATTCAAACTCCATGGCATTGGACAACGTGCTCGTGAAGCAGTTCACTCCAGCCACTACACCAGTGGGCAAGCTCAACCTCACGAGCTATGACTACGGCAAGATGTATCTCGGAGAGAAATTCTATACCAAGCAGTTCACCCTCACCAACGTGGGCAAGAAAGGTCTGCAGATAACAGGCGTCGATATGCCAGACTGCGTTAAGATGACACTCGACCCTACAACGGTGAACCTGGACAAGAACGAGGCAGTCAGCTTCCAGCTGTCGTATACCGCTTCGCTCGCCAGTCCATCGTCAGCCGACGTGGTGCTCCATACCAATGGCGGCGACCTCACCATCACCCTGAAGGCAACCAAGGAGATGCTGCCCGACGGCATGACAGAGGAAACCTTCGAGGCATATTTCCCACCGGCAGGATGGAAGAACTCAGGATGGTCAGCAACATCTACAGCCCTTGAGGGCGACCGCTCGGCAATCGCAAGCGTAGACATGCAGGACAACTACATCACTACGCCACGCCTCGACCTCACCAATGGCGGCAAGGTGATATTCGAATACTACAATGATTTCACCAGCGAAGACGGTACTACATACCAGAGCAACGACATCAAGGTGGAAGTGTCTACCGACGGCGGAAAGACATGGACTCAGAAATGGATATTCCCATACGAAGATGTCAGCAAGAGCAACGTGAAGGTGACACAGACCGTTGACCTCGGCACAGGAACAGACAACTCATACGTGCGCTGGGTGAACACCGGCGTGTCATCAAGCGACGGCGACGTGCCGGAGTGCAGCAACTTCTATCTCGACCGTATCCTCCTTCCTACACTCTACGGACAGGACGGCGTGCCAGACACCTGCAAGGTGGTGACACCTAAGGACAAGACTACAGACATTTATCCTAAGGACATCAAGCTCGAATGGACACCGGCATTGTTCGCCGAGGGCTACAACCTCTACGTGGGAACATCCGAAGGCGTATACAACGTGATTGACGGACAGAACGTGGGCAACGTGCTCACCTATACAATCCCTACAGCCGACTATGAGACTACATACTACTGGAAGGTAGTGGCATACAACGCTGCAGGTCAGGCAACGAAGTCTCCGGAATGGAGCTTCACCACACAGAAAGACGCTTCGGTAGCCGACTATCCATATACCGAGGACTTCAGCGGCGGCAAACTGCCGGCTGGTTGGACAACGGAAGGCGAGTCGCAGTATAACCGCGAATGGACCGTAAATACAGCAAATGGCAATCCTGTGCCATGCCTCTACGCCACATGGCTCAATAGCGGCGAGCATATCTCAGTGTCTACACAGGAGTTCAAGCTCCCTGCCAACAAGACCATGGCGATATCATTCGACTGGGGCGACCGTCATCCTACAGACTGCGTGACAGATGCGAGCGGCATTGAAAAGAAAGTAAACGTGGAGCCTAACAACGGTGTTGAGAAGGTGACTTTCGAAATCTATGCCGACGGCGAATGGAAAGAACTCTCTTACATGTCAACAGACTGGGCGAAGGAGACAATCTACTGGATCAGAGAGTCGTTCGACCTCGCAGAATACGCAGGCAAGACAGTGAAGTTCCGTTGGACACACTACAGCTACAGCGGCAAGGATACAGGCGCAGCTCTCGACAACGTGGTATTGGAAGAGAAAGACGGCGACAAGGCAATCTTCAACAAGAGCGGATGGAACGCAGGCAAGGTGAACTACAACATGGCAACCAATTCCGGCGACATCTTCACACTCATCAACAAGGGTGCCAATACGCTGAAGGTAAAGAGCGCAACGTTTGCAACCGGCAACTTCGAGACATCCATCAAGGCAGGCGACGAGATAGCAGCCGGCGAGGGACAGAAGTTCAACGTACAGTTCAATGCCAAGGATGCCGTTTCTACAGTAAGCGACAACCTCACAGTGACATTCGAGAGCGGCTACACCCTTTCGCTCCCAGTTGAGGGAACAGCGTTGGCAAGCAACGTATACTACTATTCATTCGAGGACAACGACCTCGACTACAACTGGAAGAACGACTTCACAATGATTGACGTGGACAGAGCTGCTACATCACGCTTCACATACTACGGCACAGAATGTCCGGAGAGCGGTGGCGTCTTCGCTTTCACCATCGTCTACGAGCGTCCTAACCACAACGGCATCGCTCCAATATCAGGCGACGCTGTGCTCATGGCTGGAACACCGGAATCGGAGAGCATCAAGGGCGACAACTGGATCATCAGCCATAAGCTCAAGGCAGGAGAAGGTGCACAGTTCGACTTCTGGGCACGCAACCTGGAGAGTCTGCAGAGCGTGTTGCCATCAGCAAGGCATAAGGTGGCAGTGCTCGTCAGCGAGACAGGCAACAGCAGCACCGACCAGTTCACAGAGGTATTGCCGCTTGAGGAACTGCCGTTACTCGACCGTGAGGACTGGAAACACTACGTCATCGACCTCTCTGCTTATGCAGGCAAGGACATCTACGTGGCAGTGCGCGACTACAACGAGACATTCGCTCTTCAGGCATTCTACGATGACTTCACGTTCACCAACTTCGTGCCGGCAGGAGGCAGCAGCATCCAGGGCATCAGTGCTGAAGACGCACAGAACGCTGCAGTCACAGTATACTCTCTGAACGGAGCGCAGCTCGCCAAGGGAACCGGAATGCAGACACTCGACCAGCTCGAGAACGGCATCTATGTCGTAAGGATGCAGACCGCTGACGGTGTGAAGACCATGAAGGTAACTGTTAAATAAAAATCTTTGAAAATTAGTATTGGTAATGGGTAGCAGTCCCGCCCCCAGCAGGCGGGACACCCCGTTACCTTTTTTATTTTCCCGCATTTTTTTGCCGCAACCGCAGTTCGCTATTGGTACAGGCAGATAAATCAGGAAACAATATAAACGAAAAACAACGCGATATGAGAAAAGATATCCTACTCCTTACGTTTATCCTCGTCCTCTTCGGCAGTATCCTCCCGGCATCCGCACAGAAGAAGGACAAGACGCTGAACATCACCGTTGTCGCTACTACAGGCGAGAATCTCAGCGGACAGCCGGTCAGCGTAAAGCAGACCGACTACGACGTGGCATATTCAAACATCACCCTCAATGCCGAGGGCAAGGCCACGCTGAAGGCATACGCCGGAAAGCACACCGTTGCCGTGACACGCGACGGATATGAACCGGCAACAACATCATTCAACATCGCCGACGATGAAACCGAGAAAAACGTGTCGCTCACATTGGTGGAGAAGACACGCAAGCCGTTCGCCTTCAACGCCAAGCTCAATGTAGACCCGTTCACGGGCAAGAACAGCGTGGCGCTGACATGGAACACCGAAGCACCGGCATTCTTCGATGATTTCGAGAGCTATGATCCCTTCACCATTACCTTCGGCGACTGGACCGGTATCGACGGCGACCATCTCATGACGGCACCGCTCACCGGCGACTATCCCAACCGTGGCGTGATGCAGTATGCACAGATCATCAATCCCCTCACCGTAGACCCTATGTGGTGGTATTCCTATCCGGTGCTCCGTCCTTATGACGGCAAACAGTATGTAGGTTTCGTGCGCACCGCAAGCGGTGAAGCCAACGACGACTGGCTCATATCACCGGAAATCACCGTCGGCACCGACAATATCCTCAGCTTCTATGCCAAGGCAGCCGACAAGTATAACGAGGAATTCTTTGTATATATCACCACCCAGACCGACAGTCCGGTGCAGTCAGACTTCACCCTCCTCACCAAAGGCAATGCCGAGAGCGTGGACTACAAGTCATGGCACGAGATGCAATACGACCTCTCGCAGTATGCCGGCAAGAAAGTGAAGATAGCCATACGCTATGTAGGTGAGGCGAACTCCACTACGGGAGCCTTCATGCTGATGGTAGACAATTTCTATGTGGGTCAGCCGGATTATACGAGCCAGCCGGCGGCGGCAAAGCAGCTTGCAGCCAAGGCGCACAGAGTGACATCCGATATGGCGGCATTCTCGCCAGCCAACCCCAACGAGCGTTTCGAAGTGTATATGGACGATGCACTGGTTGCCACCACTGATGGATATACATATAATATAGATGATGTGGCAGACGGCACCCACACCTTCGGAGTGAAGGCGAAATATCTCATGACAGAGAGTGAGATGGTGACCACTACGATAGACGTGAACCACGACGGATATGCGGCAGCAGACTTCACCGTGTCTTCAAACAGCAAGCTCACTGCCGACGGACAGAAGCTGAACATGCTCTCAACAGCCAGCGGCGAGACATATACCGCTGTCGTTGCCGGCGGCAAGGCATCGTTCAAGGCACTATCAAAGGGACAGTATCTCATGAATATCGGAGGCGGCGCCTTCAAGGAGCAGTCGGTAAACATCGATCTGACCGCCGATTCACAGTATGACCTGACGCTCGAAGACAATGTAATCACACCATACAACATCACCGCCGACCTCACCACCGCCGATGACGGTACGCAGACGGCACAGCTGAAATGGAACCAGGACCTCGGTTTCACCGACAGTTTTGAGGATTACGACGACTTCGCTACGGGAGAGTTCGGAGGATGGAAGACAATAGACAACGACAAGATGCCGGTTTATCCGATCAGTCTTGCCGGCTCTATCATCAGCTTCCCGGGTTCAGGCACTCAGTCAAGCCCTACAGCAATACCTCCTATGGTATTCAATCCCGCCAAGACCGAACCGGCGATGGTGCCTACAGACAAGGCGATGTATGCCCCTACCGGCGACAAGTATGTCATCTTCTTCTCCCCACAGTCAAGTCAGGCAGACAAATGGCTCATCTCGCCAGAACTGACCATCTACGACGGTTATGAACTGCAGGTTACGGCGAAGAGCTATGCTGATACCTATCCGGAAACACTGGAGTTTGCCGTTTCAGAGGGCAGCGATGATCCTACAGACTTCGTGAAGATCAGCACTGCAGCCAAGATGCCGTCAGACCAGTGGTCGGTATTCACCACTCCGCTCACAGACTATGTAGGCAAGAAAGTGCGCATCGGCATACACTATATCTCATACGACACCTTCTTTGCCCAGCTCGACGACTTCAAGGTAGGTCCGGCAGCAGGCAGCGCCTCGTCGGTAGACTATGGCAACGTGGTCAACTACAACGTATATCTCGACTCAGAGAAGGTGGGCGAGCCGACCACACCGGAGTTCACGCTCCGCGGAATCACGGCAGGCACACATACCGTAGCCATCGAAGCCGTGTATCAGGGTGCGGTGTCGGAAAAGGGTTATTACAACATAGAAGTCAGCTCCATCGGTACCATCACTTCCGTTGAGGCAATACCAGCCGATGCCGAAGTGTATAGCCTCTCAGGCCAGCGCATCGCCACATCTATATCATCCCTGCCTAAGGGTGTGTATGTGGTGAAGAGCGGAGAGAAGGTCATGAAGGTGCGCTTCTGACAATTGTTTCACATTCAATTTGTAAAGTCATGAAAAGAATAGCGATATTATCAGCGATGCTGTTGCAGATGTCACTTTGCGGAGCACAGGAAATAACTTTTGGTTCCATGCGTACGTTACGGAACATCAGTATACCCACAGTAAGAGAGCTGCCAGCCGACGGTGACGGCCAGCGTCCGCAGCGTGTCCTGTCGGCAACGGAGCGTACGCTCGGCTACGTCAAAGGCGACAGCATCACCACAAGAGGCGTGTATGTAGGCAAGGCAGGCACGTTCAAGGTGGGTGCCATAATAACCCCTGCCACACTGTCTGATTATGCCGGCTGCAAGATAGTCGGAATGCGTTTCGCCCTCAGCCAGTCGATAGGCAAGTCATCGGCATTCCTATATAATATAGTAGACAGCAAGGCAACGGAACTCGTCAACAGTACCGTTCGCCGCACCGCCGAAGGATGGAACGAGGTGCGTTTCAACACCGCCCAGGAGTTCACCATTACCGGCAGCGAGCAGCTGCTCTTCGGCTTTGCCTACAACGAGACGGAGGAAATGGTGGCAGACAAAAGGGGAGCCCTCTGCTTCGACGTCTCGTCGGCAGTCAACGATAACGCTTCTCTGATAGAGAAAGAAGGGGCTTTCTATAACATCGACGGACTCGGCAACCTGTGTGTGCAGCTCATATTGGATGTCAGCAGTCTGCCGGCAAAGTCTGTGCAGCTGCAGAATCTGATGACCGGCAACAAGTATCACAAGCCGGGTGAGCAGATTGACGGTTTCGTGATGTACAGCAATACCGGTCTTGAGGCAATCAATACCGTGCGCATCGGCTACAGCATCGACGATGAAGCTCCGCAGTATATCGACCACACCGAGGCAGTAGCCTCCGGTGCTACGGGTAGCGTGGGACAGGTGTTCGCCCTCCCGCAGAACCTCTCGTCGGGTGACCATAAGATAAAGTTCTTCGTAGACAAAATTGACGGTGAGACACCGGCAGAAGAAGCCGCATCGGTGATATACAACGACATCGTAGTCTACACCCAGTCGCTGCCTCGTCAGAAGCATTATGTGGAGCAGTATAACAGTCAGCAGAGCTATCAGTCATCCCTCGTCAATGAGAGCATGAGCGGCGAGAACTCCAAAGACAACATCTGTCTCGTAAACATTTACCGTGAGAACGAGCCGTTGAATGATCCTTCCTCAGACTATCTCTTCGGCCTATATGCCTACACCTATCCGTGCTTCACCATAGACCGCTTCTATTTCATGGCAGAGCCATACGTCGCCTTCGATGTGAACGAGTACGTTATGATAATGCCCGACATCGCGGCACAGTCGGTGGAGATGCTCGCTGCCGAGGCCGACAAGAACCCTTCGTTCGCAAGCATCGACCTGAAGCCGACATTCGATGATGCCAGCCGCAAGCTCACTGTCACGGTGTCGGGAAACGTGGTAGACGAATATCCTTCAGTGCTTGGCAACCTCGGCATAACGCTGATGCTCACCGAAGACAATGTGAAGTCCACTCAGATGGTGCTTAACGGCAACACAGTGGTGACAGACAACAACTACACCCACAACCAGGTGTTCCGTACGTATCTCACCTCTTCTGTAGGCGACAAGGTGAACATCGTAAACGGCAAGTATGAGACCATCTATAACTTCACGTTGCCAGAGACGTGGAAAGCAGACGACATGCGCGTGGTGGCACTCGCCACAAGGTATTTCGATACCGTGGACGGCAGCAATATCCTCGAAGCCGACGTTACCAATGCCATGAGCACCACGCTCACCGGTAAGGTGAATGCCATTGAGAGCGTTGAGGCGTCAGCCGTAGACAATGCTTCCGACGGTGTATATACCATCGATGGCATGAAAGTGGAGAACGGAAAACTCCCGAGCGGAATATTTGTCGTCAGAAAAGATGGCAAGACTCATAAAGTTGTGATAAAATAACGTCAACGTTTTATATTTATCTGACTTTTTGTTGTGTTTATGGTTTAAAAACTGTAAATTTGCAACCGGGAACGTATAAACTACAACTAATTAATATATTTCGCTTATGAAACACTTGAATTATTTATTGTCGTTTCTCATGGCATTGCTATGGGGGACCGGTGTGGCGAATGCTGACGTAGTGCAAAACTACACGATGGATTTCAACACGTCTATTGATGTGACCGACCATGAGTTCAAGGCGGCTTCAGGTTGGGGCCATATTGCCGAGAGCTATTACGACGATGAGGAATGGGAAACCTATTGGGTTACATACACCTATTCTACTTCTGCGGGCGTTGGCGGTACCGGCGCTCTGAAAGTAGGAGACCAGACTATCGGTTCATGGTCAAACTCGCAGGCCGTGAATGACTTGCTCGTTACTCCTGCCGTGACAGGAACTTCGAGCATCTATGTGAAAAAAGTCTATAACAGTGGCAGCATCTCCTTCTATAAGGTGACCAAGGATGCCACTACGGGCAAATTCGTTAAAGGTGACAAGATGAGCGTCACCGTTCCTACGCTCTCCACTTCGGAGTATGTCAAGGTAGACATCCCTGCCGTTGAGGGCCAGTATATCGGAATACGCGCTTCTGAAGTATATCTCGACGACTTCGCCGCCGAGCAGGTGGACAAGGAGTTGGCCCGCTCGCTGAAGATCACCAGTGTGACGAAGGCTTCGAACACAGGCTATAGCATCGATTGCGACGCTACCGGACATTTCACCATCGAACTTAAGGCTACCGTCACCAACAACGGTGACGTGACGCTGAACCCTGGCGACGAGAACTACAGTCTCTCTGTTGTAGCAGTGAAAAACAACGGCGTTCTCGGAACGAAAGACATCGACCAGACACTTGCTCCTGGTGAGTCAGCAGAGTTCACCGTTGCAGGTACTGCCGATTATGCCACATACAGCGGCTATCTCGGATATAC
>CAVBFA010000068.1:9282-16366 GCA_963594595.1 Oscillibacter sp.
CTGTAAGCACAAACAAACAGTGGTATGAAGCAGTGCCATACGCTCCCGTCATGGAGCTGCGCACAAGCGACGGCGACAAGGTGGCGACGACCGACAACTTCGCCTACGGCATGGTGCAGGCAGCCACCTCTAAGATGTTCACCATCAAGAGCACAGGAGCGGCACCGCTCGTAGTCACTGCAGTGACTGTTCCAGACGGATTCACTACCGACCTGCAGTTGCCTCTCACTATCGAGCCTCACGAAATGTCTACCTTCAACCTCACTCTCACCGCTGCCACTACAGGAGTGTTCAGCGGCAACGTGACACTGTCGGCTACCGGACTCGACGATTTCTCTTTCGGAGTGTCAGGAACGGTGCTCGACCCGTCGAAGTTCTTTGTAGACTTCGAGAACCAGGAACTCCCTGCCGGTTCATATGCCGAGGGCTCATGGAAGATAGCACAGCGCGACTATGCTTCAGAAGACAACGTATACCTCCTGAGCAACGGCACTCAGAACTCAGAAGATAAGTTCGTCACTCCTCTGCTCCGTGTGGCAGAGGGAGAGAAGATGGCTGTTGATGTGGCACGTACATACTATAACACCTCCGGCGACGGTGTTTATCTGAAGGTTTATTACTCTACCGACCGCCGCAACTGGACTCTCGCCAAGGAAATCAGCAGCTCGGAGATGTGTGGCTCGCGTGCCGTGTCTTACACATATTCATTCGGTAAGCTCACAAACTTCGTCATCGACAACATCCCTGCCGGTGACTACTATATCGGTTTCGCAGCCGGCTATAGCTGTATCGACAACATCTACGGATTCCAGAAACTTGACGTTGCCCATGACCTCGTGGTGAAGGAGCAGAAGATTCCTGCCAAGGGAATGGTGAACAATACATACACAGCCAGCATTACATTGGATAATCTCAACGCTCTGGCAGAGGCTGCCGACTCTTATGAGGTTGCCCTCTATGTCAACGGCGAGAAGGTCAGCGAGGCTGTTGAGAAACCAGAGATTGCCGTAGCAGGCACAGCTACTTTCGAACTCTCCATGACTCCTCATGAGGAGGGTACATTCCCTGTATACATTGAGTTCAAGAACCTTGCCGACGGATTCATCTTGAAGTCCGACGCAGTCGACGTTACTGTCAGCGAGGAAACGGCAAGCCAGGACATCGTGGTAGGTGAGGCTGCAAAGCAGGACTTCAGCGTACCGTTCTATTTCTTCAATGCCGACAACGTATTGGGTGCCGACACCGACATCCTCTACCCGGCAGACATGCTGAAGAACTTCGGTCTCTCTGCAGGACAGAAGATCTGTTCTGTCACATACACCGGAACACCGCTGACTAACAAGGATTACAAGACCCTCAACGCTTATGCTTGTGTGGGTGTAGTCGATGAGGCTTCATACACACCGAGCGAGAATGAAGACGGAATGCAGAAGACGGAATTCTTCAAGGATGCCGCTTTCTCATTCAAGACCGACGAACCGTTCATCACCAAGATCGAACTTGATGAGCCTATCGTATGGGACGGTGTGCAGGCAATCCGCGTGCGTACCCATGCTCAGAGCAACACCTACGTAAAGGTGAACTACGACTTGGATACGAACTATAAGACAGCTTACTACAAGAGGACTTCAGCATCTTCGTTCTACAACTGCGAGACTCCTGTTGCAGTATTCGGTGTAACAGCCGATCCTGTCACAGTATCCGGTAAGGTGATGTGTGGAGAAGCTCCTGTTGCCAACGCCACGGTGAAGCTCACCAACGGTGAGGTTTATTATACCGCCGTTACTGCCGAGGATGGTACATATACAATGAAAATATTCCAGAAAGACAAGCAGTATGTGGTTACAGCCACTGCCGAGGGCTTCGACGCTTATGCTGAGACAGAGCCGGTTGACGTGTCTGCCGGATTGACAAAGGATATCAATCTCGTTAAGACTTATGTAGCCGTGTCAGGTCTCGTGACCTACCGCAAGGCACCTCTCGCCGGAGCCAAGGTCACTCTGACTGATGATGCCGAGGAGACTCTTGAGGCAGTCACTGCCGAGGACGGAACATTCAAGTTTGACGCCGTGCGCCACTCAAAGAGCTACACTCTCAAGGCAACCTGCGAGAAGTTCAACGACTACACCGCTGCTGAACCGCTGGTGGTTGAGAACGACGACGTGAACGTGGCTGAGATTGCCATGGACAAGCCAAACGCCAATGTCACCGGTGTGGTGAAGTGTGGTGATGAGATTATTGCCGGTGCAAAGGTTTCGGTGACATCAAAGAACACCTACGGACAGAAGACTGAGTTGACTACCGATGCTGACGGCATGTTCACGGTGGCTCTTCCACAGGACGTTAAATACATGTTCGCTTTCGAGGCTGAGGGTTACGAGCCATACGCTCTGACAGACTCTGTAGAGATTGCAGGCGACTACGACTTCGGTACTGTAGAATTGAAGGCTCTCACCGTAGACATCGTGATGCCGGAGGGCGGTTACCTCGCTTATAGCTCCGACAAGGCACTCGACTTCTCTGTTTGCGACGGTCTGAAGGCTTATGTCGTTACTGAAGTGAAGATGAAGAACAACGCTGCTTACGTAGTGATGGCAGAGGTTGCCAAGGTGCCAGCCAAGACTGGTGTCATCCTCGTGGCTGCCGCCGGCGACTATGCCGCCCGCGTGGCTCTTGACGCTGAGGCAGTGGAGACCAACCTGCTCATCAACACTGCTGATGAGGCTTACAAGGCAAAGGCTGACGAGAAGAACACTGTATGGACATTGGGCAGAACGACAACCGACAAGGTGGCATTCACCACAGCTGATGATATCGAGGTGCCACAGGGCAGTGCATACCTGCGCTTCGCTGCTGAAATACCTTATATATATATCAATGAGGCTGACGTTCCTGAACTCAACGGCATCAGCGGCGTTTCTGCCAACGGCGCTCTCGACCTCAATGCTCCGATGTATGACCTCTCTGGCCAGAAGGTAGGCAAGGAGTACAAGGGCATCGTGATACAGAAGGGCAAGAAGTACAGCAAGAAATGATAAGGTGAAACCTTATTTATTAAGGTAACCCTGATTTAAACGCAAAGATGGGATGTGGCAATCAGTTTGCTGCATCCCATTTTTGCGTTTACACTTTTCTTTGTCCCCTGTCTGCCTGGCGGCAATATGGTGTAACGGGATTGTAATACATCTGACATTTCCCAGTAATCTTGAATCATGACCTTTGCAACCGGAAACGAATAGAAACATAAACGAACAAATCCAAGCAAGGGAAATGAAAACAAGGATTACAGCTTTAGCTCTGTTCTGTCTTCTCGCTGGAGCAGCAATGGCGCAGACAGAAGAGGAGAAGGACAAACCATCTGCCGTAAACATCCACGGAACGATACGCTCTAAGTATGAATACCAGACCGAGGAGGCTGAGGGACGCTTCGAAGTGCGCAATGCCCGAATCAGCGTTGACGGCAGTCTCTCGTCAATCATCCAGTATAAGGCGGAGATCGATCTCTGCGACGAGGGCAAGATAAAGATGCTCGACGCATACACACGGTTGAAACCTGCCGGCGGACTGCAGTTCACTCTCGGTCAGTTCCGTGTGCCGTTCACCATCGACGCCCACCGTTCGCCACACCAGCAGTATTTCGCCAACCGTTCCTTCATCGCCAAGCAGGTGGGCAACGTGCGTGATGTGGGTTGCGCCGTGGGCTATTCCTTCAATGTCGGCATACCGGTAGTGCTGGAGGCAGGACTCTTCAACGGTTCCGGACTGACAAACCAGAAGGACTATTGGACCAAGAGCGTGAACTACTCCGCCAAGGCACAGTTCTTTCTCCCTCATGGCTTCAACCTCACGTTGAGCACTCAGAAGATAAAGCCCGACAATGTGGCTGTGAATATGTACGACGCCGGTGCCTACTGGCATTCCAAAGGCTGGCACGTTGAGGCTGAGTATCTCTATAAGCATTATGCCGACGATGCCTTCCGTGCCGTCCATGCCTTCGACTCTTTCGTGAGCTACGATATCCCGGCAGGCAACGGGTTCATCCGCTATGTTACACCGCTCCTGCGCTACGACTATATGAGCGACCACAGCGACGGCAAACGCTATCTCGACGGCAAGGCAGACGAGATGGGCAAACTGACAGTGAATGACCACCAGCGCTCCCGTATCACAGGTGGCGTCACTCTGAGTCTGAAGAAACCTTTCGTCAGCGACATCCGACTGAACTACGAGAAATATTTCTATCGCAACAGCGGCGTTGCCCTCCCTTCGGAACGAGACAAGATTGTGGTGGAAGTGATGACAAGGTTTTGATGAAAATACCAAGCAAAACATAATGACCGATTTGGTTTTAATCCCCAGCAAAACAGGTGTAATGACAGCATGTTTTGCTGGGGAGATTAATTTATATTGATAAATATGAGTAGAGAGCTGCATGTATTATCAAGAAAATAATTTGTAAATATCTGATTTTTAGACTAAATTTGCAGCAAATGGATGTACATGCGTTGATTTAAATTTACGATTTGTACCCCAAAAGCGCTACTAAAACATATCTTTACATGCATTTTATTGCATTCAATATCGTTGGTTTTAAGTTTGAAACAATATATTCAATGACTAAAACATTATTCGTATTACGCCTTGAAAACTAAAATAATATCTCAAAACAAAGTAGGTTCATAAAAGCTCTGTCTTGGCATCAATAAGGAAGAAAGAGTTGGTACCTTTATATTGAGGAGTTCTTTTGGCTCCAACTTGTGCAACCCTCCTCCATATTCACGACCGTTAATCGCAAATTGTTCACTGGTAACCTCATTCAAGGTTTGCCATACCTCATTCAACAAATTTGTATCTGTCAGGCATTTTGAATAATTCTCTTTGGGGTACAGTAGCAAATACACATTTGTTGTGATAGCTTTTGTTTTGTTTAGTATGAAACGAAACATCTTCTTCGAAGAATCACCACGTCCCATGTAAGGGATGACAAAAGGAGCAGGTTTTCTGTCTTCGCAGAAATACCAAAGAGGGCGATGACTGCAAATGTAACCTTTATTTATTCCGCGTTTTATTCCTTCTTGTATATACTCCCAAACACTTGGATATTTTTCTTTCAGTATATCTTCTGGCAAACCGCATGAGAACAAAAATTGTTTTTGTTCCAATGTTATATTTCCTTCATTGTCAGACAATATGATATTTTCTTTTAAAAACCTTGGACTTGGAAGCACTGGCTTGAGAAATTTTTTTGGAATATGGTATTTTTCTATTGTATCCATGTTCACCACAAAAAAGTCGTTGTCTCCTGTTGCGATTCCACGTTTTACTGTAAAAAAGTTTCCTAATCTACAATCGTCATTATTGGAAAAGTTTGTTGCGTTCTCAATCAATATATTAGACCATTTGTCAGACGCAGTCAAGCGTTTTCTTTCTACCATAATTTTCTTTGATGGAGCGTTCACATCTTCTCCACAAGAGAACTCTATGTCATTTCCTGAGGGTTCGCCCTTTCTGAAGAAGACTATAGTGGAACTGACAAGTGCGTCATCAAATTGCACATCATCTGCCTTGAATTTGTGAACGCATAGGAGGTCTACGCATTCGAGCAAGTATTGCTTTACGGCCTTTCCATAATTTACATCCATAAATTCGGACGGTATTAGCCAGCAAGACAAAGCTCCGTCTGCCAACCATCTCTCCGAAAGAATAAGAAAATAGCAATACAGCCCTGCCAGTCCGGAAATCTTGATTCCAGTATTTTGCATTACTTCTTTTTGCAATTCTTTCTTATTATTGGCATCAATGTGATGGTGTCTTACATATGGTGGATTGGCTACAAGTAAATCAAAGTGTTCTCCGCATGGTTTTTCTTTCAAAAAATCGGCTTTCCTTAGTTCTAAGTCCTCTTTTTCCCAAAGTTCTTGGGCAGGATTATAATAATGATCGTCTATTTCAAAACCTAACCCATGACCAGCTGTGTCTTTAAACACGCTGCGAAAAGCTGCATAAAATGTTCCTAACCCGATAGAAGGCTCAATAAAATTAACTGTGTTTTTATGACAGAAAGTTTTCGCTTTTTTCATTATGCTGCATGCCAGAGGGTATGGAGTGGCAAATTGCCCCTTCATATTACGCTCTTTTGACGTTTTTTGTGCATCCAGCGCTTTTTGCAATCTGTCACGCTCTTTGTTGTAAAAAACTATGTCCAAGTTCATACGCCTGCCTTTTTAAAGTCAGTTACCCTATGTTCCCATATCCAGTCAATACCTTCGGCCGCTTCGTAGCCGAGGTAGCCACTATCAAAATATCCACACAAGAAAAGAACAAAGTCAATATTGTTCCCATATGTGTTTTTTAATTGTTCTATCTTTTGTGCCTCTTCTTTTCTACGTTTATTGGTATTGGTGAAATCTCCTGCCGATTTGCATTCCACAAGAAGTGGCAACGCGCCTTCGTTGCATCCCATTCGCTTTATAACGACATCTATTGGCATATTCACACCAAGGCGACTCATCTTGACGGGCACATTAAGGTGGTAAGTGAATGTGCCTGACTCCATATCAGAAAATGAAGCGACGTCTTTAGAGTCTACAAAAGTATATCCTTCTGAAACGAGATAATCGCTAATGACCTTCAATTGTCTCTTTTCTTGTTCATTACGTATTATCGGGTCAGATAATGTTCCGCATAATCTGTCTGCTACAATACATTCCGCTATTTTAAGTTCTTCTAAAGTAGGTGTTTCGCCTCTTTGAAGCCAAGAGAACAATTCAACGTCAAGTAATTTGTTAAGTACGTTAGCAAGCCGGTTCAAGCATTCCTCTTTTTCTTCTTCTGACAGCCTTTGTGGCAAACGTCCGTTCTCCATATTCTTGATAAAAGAAGGTTTGACACCTGAAAATCCCATAAGCCTTTCACGTGCAATAGGGGGAGTTGTTGCCATCCTCAGAATAGTGATAAGTTCTGGATGTTCTTTTAGGTGTGTAGTGGTAAAATGAAAATTGTTGGTTTGGCTGATAGCTAATCCAACTTGTTCCATTGCACGCCTGCGTTCTTTTGTGTATGTAGCAGGTGCAAAATTCAGAAA
>CAVBFA010000069.1:0-11737 GCA_963594595.1 Oscillibacter sp.
CGAAATCCCATGTGACGAGCGCTCTATATATATGTTGGGCAGCACAAGCCGGATTATACTACCACTACGGAATACCTAAGTATCATCTGGAAAAGAAGATGTTCGGGATTTTCGAACAATACTGTTTAGATGCGAAACTACCCATTTTCAGAGGGTTTGACGACATCTTCTTCATGCCACACAGCAGGCATACAGAAATAAGGAAACAAGATATTCTGAATGACAACAGGCTGAGCCTCATTGCTGAATCCCAAGAGAGTGGCGTCAGTATCGTGATGGCAAACAACGGCAGAGAATTCTTCATTACCGGACATTTGGAATACGCCCCTTATACACTTGACCAGGAATATAAAAGAGATTTGGGGAAACGTGATGATGTTGATATGCCAAAGAACTATTACAAGGACAATAATCCAGAGCTTCCACCGGTAGTGCGCTGGAGAGCTCACGGCAATCTGTTCTTCACAAACTGGATAAACTATTATGTTTATCAGGAGACACCATTCGATATAAGTGAAATTAAATAAAGAAAGAAAATGAGGAAGCTGGAACTTCTCGCTCCTGCAAAGGATTTAAAATGCGGAATTGCCGCAATAGACTGTGGTGCTGACGCCGTTTACATCGGTGCCGCCAGATTCGGAGCCCGTCAGGCTGTAGGCAACAGTATTGATGACATAAATGAATTATGTGAATATGCCCACAAATTTGGCTGCAAAGTATATGTCACAGTCAACACGATAATCTATGACAACGAGCTGGAGGACACACAAAAGCTTCTCAAAGACCTTGGAAGAATCGGCGTTGACGCAATACTCGTACAAGACATGGGAATCACCAAGCTGCAGCTTCCTCAAAATGTAGTCCTCCATGCAAGTACTCAAACAGACAACCGCTCCGCAGAAAAAGTGGAATGGCTGGCACGACACAACTTCGACCGGGTTGTTCTGGCTCGCGAACTTTCACTTGAAGAAATAAGAAACATACACCGGAGAGTGCCACAGACAGAATTGGAAGTATTCGTTCATGGCGCACTTTGCGTAAGCTATTCCGGCGTTTGCTATGCATCGGAATACTGTTTTGGGAGGAGTGCCAACCGTGGTGCGTGCGCACAATTCTGCAGGATGAAATTTGATTTGATAGACAAAGACGGCAATGAAATCATCAACCAGGCACATCTTCTTTCACTAAAAGACATGTGCAGAATAGATTCATTGGAGCAATTGGCAGATGCTGGCGTAACATCCTTCAAGATTGAAGGAAGACTGAAAGACATCAACTATGTACGCAACGTCACAGCGGCATACAACAAGCAGCTGAATGAAATAATATCGAGAAGAGGTACAGAATACGAGAGAGCTTCTTCTGGCGTATGCGATATCAGATTCACACCCAACTTGAACAAAACATTCAACAGAGGATTTACAGACTATTTCCTGAATGGAAGGACAAGCGACCTTGCTTCATTCTACACGCCAAAGGCGATGGGAGAATATGTGGGAAAAGTGAAAGAAATCAGAGGAAACTCTTTCAACGTGGCTGGAACCACTTCATTTGCCAACGGAGATGGCCTTTGCTTTATAAACAGCAACAACGAACTTGAGGGATTCAGGATAAACAGAGCTGAGGGCAACAGGTTATTTCCACTGAGAATGCCACGTGGTTTAAGAAAGGGTATCGCTCTATACAGAAACAGTGACCAGCTGTTTGAGAAGGAACTCAACGGAGATAACGGACAAAGGAAGTTAGGCATACGGATTAACATAAAAGCGTCTGCAGAGGGATTGCATATAGAAGCCAAGACTTGCGATGAGAAACTGCGCATCAATCTTCAAAAAGACATTTCTCTTGAGAAAGCACAGAAATCCCAAGTAGACAACATCAAAAGACAGATTTCAAAATTCGGCAATACAATATTTACAGTAGAAGACGTAATTGTAGAGCCGACGGACTTCCCTTGGTTCATACCGAACAGTATTTTGGCAGAAATAAGACGCCAAGCCGCAGACGAACTGATGGGCAGACTGTCAGAGATGTCAGAGAACCAAAAAGATGCCCAAACGAAGGATCAAGCACAGCAACTCCCTGACAATGGGAAAGGCTCGTTTCATAGCATATCGTCTTATCAGCAGCCCTATATGTACAACATCGCAAACAGACTTGCGCATTCATTCTATGAGCAAGAAGGCATGTCAGACATAACTCCTGCATTTGAAACAAAGAAGCCCTCTTCGCCTCTTGTCATGCAATGCCGCTATTGTCTGAGATACGAATTGGGACAATGCAAGAAGAGTCATAAACAAAGCGGGCTATTAAAAGAGCCTCTACATCTGAGACTTGCAGACGGACGAACATTCAGACTTGAATTCGACTGCAAGAAATGTCAAATGAACATATATGCCGATGAATAAAAAAGATTCTAAGAAACATAAAGGTATAAGTAATGTCATAATTTTATTATTGACAACTGTTATCGTGCTCTCTGGATGCTACCACAAGAAGACATTCAGCGGCAAAAGAAACATTGCCGCAACTGAACTCACCCAGGAACAACAAGACTCTTTGAATTTTGTTCACACTCATCATTATTCCCAGAATTTCAACTTCATTGTAAAACAAGACTCAATTGTACTTCTGAAAGGACAACCAGAAGAAATTATAAGCAATCTTCCCACAGATTCTATAATCGTCAAAAAGGGAGAACGCATCGCTGTTGCTGAAATAAGGATGATGAGTTCAGATCCCACCGACTCCGTATGGGTGCAACTTGCACGTGACCAATACACATTTGGATGGACAAGAGAGAAATCTCTTCTTCAAGCCGTAGTGCCCGACGATCCCATATCACAATTCATATCAACATTCTCTGACACACACATTCTCATATCACTCATCATAATAAGCATCATCTCGATGGCTTATCTCTTGAGGAAACTATTCAAGAACAATGCAAACATCGTGTTGTTCAACGACATAAACACGTTCTACCCCACCCTTCTGACACTAACAGTTTCAGCGTCAGCCACATTCTATTCAAGCATACAACTGTTTGCTGCAGACATATGGCAGAATTTCTACTTCCATCCCACATTGAACCCGTTCTCTGTAACTCCAATACTATCCATATTCCTATTCTCCGTGTGGTTTATGGTAATCTTAATGGTGGCGGTAATCGATGAAGTGAGGAAACAGCTTCCTTTCAGTGACGCTATTCTTTATCTATGCAGCCTGTGCGGAATATGCGCCATTTGCTATATCGTTTTCAGTATCAGCACATTATATTATATCGGCTACCCCTTATTGATAGCCTTCTACATCTATGCGCTTCGTAAATTCTACAGTTCATCCCGTGCTCCTTTTATTTGTGGAAACTGCGGAGAACTAATAAGACACAAAGGCAAATGCCCCAAATGCGGGGCGATGAACATATAACAATAAACAGCTTCAGATTCAAGAGGCGCATCCATTCTGACAAGAATGACGACCGTTTGGGCATAAAATCATAACATATTAGGATTGCAGAATGCAAAGACATGGGGTAACTTTGCACCCATGAAATATATCAAAACAGTATTTACAACAGTATGTTGTGCCATTGTATATCATTCTGAAGCAAAAGGGATATACACAAGAGAGAATTTATCCACAGAACGTAACTACATCAACAATGCAGACTCATCTAAAATCCACGACCTGGACGAGATAATCGTAGTATCGCAACCCAAAGAAAGCACATTGCTACGATATCAGCCTATGGCTTCGAACATGTTTTCATCTGCCGAAACTGAAACGCTGGGCATTCATGATATCAGCGAGCTGTCAAATTATGTTCCTGGCTTCCAGATGCCATCATATGGTTCAAGGTTAACATCCTCTTTCTATATACGAGGAATAGGATCAAGAATCAACAATCCGGCTATCGGTGTTTATTTGGATGGAATGCCATTGCTTACAAAAAGCGCCTTCAACCATCACATATATCAGACAGACAGAATAGACGTATTAAGAGGACCGCAAGGCACTTTGTATGGAATGAACACCGAAGGCGGACTCGTAAGGATTTATTCCAAAAACCCATTGGCGTATGACGGTACTGATATCAAAATCGGAATCGGCAGCAGACTATACCGCAACTTCGAAATCACAAACTATCTCAAGTTGTCTGACAATTCAGCAATTTCATTATCCGGGTTCTACAATGGGAATAACGGTTTCATACGCAACCAGACGACAGGGAAAAGAGCTGACGACATCAATGAAGCAGGTGGCAAAATAAGAATTGTAAACCAATATTCTCCAAGACTCACCTATGATTTCATAGCCGACTATCAATATGTGAACCAGGCAGGATTCCCCTATGGTGAGCTCGATTTGCAAAACGGCCACACCGCCTCACCTACAATGAACAGAGATTGCAGCTATCTAAGAAACATACTGAACTCCGCATTGAATATAAGATACACATCTGGAGACATAACATTCAACTCCACTACAAGCTACCAATTCCTTTCCGACAAGATGAATATGGACCAGGACTATACGGCAGCCGATATGATGCATCTCTCTCAGAAACAGTTGCAAAACGGCATAACACAGGAATTCGCACTTAAAGGAAGGATAAAGAAGAACTGGAAGTACACTACCGGACTTTTCGGCACATACCAATGGCTACGAACAGAAGCACCGGTTTATTTCGACAAGGATTTCACCACAATGATGGCAAACAACATACAGTCTGCCATATATAATGCCATGACAGAATCGATGTCAGGCAAATTCATGTCAATACCAGGAATGACCGAAGAAAGAGCCAAGGAAATGGCTCAAGCCACAATAAACAAGGCTGGAGGCATAGAGGTTTCCGGTCTGTCAATGTCAGTACCCGGCATGTTCCACACACCACAATTCAACATTGGCGTTTTCCATGAATCACAAATCGACCTGAACAAATACCTGACGATGACCATCGGACTGCGCTATGATTACAGTATCGTAAAGGTGAAATACGAGACAAGTGCCATCATGGCAATGAATGCAAGCGTAATGGGAATAACAGCATCAAGAAGACTAAGCTCAATGCTCACCAACACCCAAAGCAACAGCTTCAACCAGGTGTTGCCTAAATTGGGATTCACATGGCGAATAAACGACAATGGCAGCAACATCTACGCATTGGTAAACAAAGGCTACCGCTCTGGAGGATATAACATACAGATGTTCTCTGACATACTCCAGACTGAACTGATGGCCAACAACAAGGAAGCCATGAAATCCGATTATGACATCCAGCATACGGATGAGGATTATGCAAAGATAAACAACACAATTTCATACAAGCCGGAATTCAGCTGGAACTATGAGCTCGGTAGCCATATCAACCTTTTTGACGGTTCTCTTCAGACTGACATCTCGGTATATTACATGAAAATCAGGAACCAGCAACTCTCCGTGATGGCTGGCACATACGGATTCGGCAGAATGATGATAAATGCAGGAAGGAGTCACTCCTGCGGCATCGAAGCCTCCATATGCGGAAAAGCAATTGACAACAGACTGTCATGGAGCGCAACATACAGTTTCACGAATTCAAGATTCGACAACTATAAAGAGGAGAACAATGGCATCACGACAGACTATAAGGGTAAGCACATACCCTATATTCCGCTACACACAATGAGCGGCGTGGTAGACTGGACGATGCCTATTAAAGGACACTGGGCTAAAAGCGTAACCATAGGAGCAAGCGCAAACGCTCAAGGCAAGACTTATTGGGATGAAGGAAACACCTATAGTCAAAATCTGTACTGCATCCTTGGCTGCCATGCCGACATCATGTCTGATTTTCTCAAAATATCAATATGGGGCAGGAATCTTACATCCACGAATTATAACACATTCGCTCTGAAAAGCTCAGCTACAGGCAAGCCGCTATACCTGTCGCAGAGAGGAGTCCCATTTCAATGCGGCATAGACTTGTCTTTCCACATATAAGAACAGAGTCGGTCATTAGAACGTAAAACAAATCATCAAGTCATGATGTAATTACGTTCTAATGACCGATTTGTGTTTAAAAAGAACGAGCCGATGGAAGTCCCAACGTACATCATTCATTGTATCTTCATTATCTCTTCCATAAACTCCTGCAATCGCAGAAGACCGTAACTCCCTGACATACAACTCTGCTCGTCGTAACAAGAAACCGAATCAGGCTTTATCCCAGGATAATAAACCAAAAAAGGAACAGGCTCATCTACATGTGTTCTCATCTCTACGGGGGTGGGATGGTCTGGCAGCAAGGCGATACAGACCGGTTCTTCCCAATCGGAAAGTTCAGAACATATCGTACCCATTACGCGAAGATCAATATCTTCAATCGTCTTCAACTTCAACTGTAAATCGCCATCATGGCCAGCCTCATCACTCGCCTCTATATGAAGGAACACAAAATCATCAGTCCGCAAAGCATCGATTGCCGCTTTTGCCTTGCCTTCATAATTGGTATCCGCAAACCCTGTAGCACCATCGACATCGACAACTTTCAATCCGGCATATTTTCCAATACCCCGGATCAGATTGTCAGCAGAAACCACGGCGCCTCTCTTTACTTCGGGATATCTCTCACTTACTGTCAACATTGACGGACGATACCCTCCACCCCATGGCCATATAAGATTTGCAGGTGGCAAACCACGGGAGCGCCTGTTTATGTTGACTTCATGCTTTCCCAACAATCCCTGAGATTTGAGAATCAAGTCGTTCAGAATATCCGAAGTTTCCTTCGGACTCAAGCGCTTGTGCTTCACCCCCAAACTGTCAATATAGCAGTCATCGTCGGAAGGTTCATAACCTTCTTGTGGCCTTACCAACAGGCCATGCCACTCTTTGTTGATGGAATCATGAGGCAACGCACATTCTATATGTTTGTTGCCACCTTTTATCACAAGCAAATGCCGGTATTGCGAACCCGCATAGAAATGTAATCTGTCGTCAGCAAGTTCTGCATTGAGACTGTCAATAAGCTGGATGGACTCTTGCGTAGTAACATGTCCTCCATGATGATTTACTATTCGTCCTCGCTCGTCAACGGAAATCAGACTGACACGAAGCGCGAAATCACCGGGTTTCATTTCATATCCGATGCTTGCAGCTTCGAGAGGGCCACGCCCTTCATAAACTTTCTCCTGATCATATCCGAGAATAACACTGTTGGCAACCTCACTCCCGGGACTGAAACCATCAGGTATCGTCACCAGCCTGCCTGTACGCCCATTACGGGCAAGCGCATCCATATTAGGCACATTGGCATACTGCAACAAAGTCTTGCCTCCGAGCCTTTCTACCGGATGGTCAGCCATTCCGTCAGCTACGATAACCAGATGTTTCATCCCCAATTCAGATTATAGTTACCCTGACACGTCGTCTCTTTGCCAATCTATGAACAAGGATCATATATTGGCAATAGACATGATATTTGCAAACACGCCGGCTGCCGTCACGCCGGCCCCAGCTCCATATCCTTTTATCTGCATCGGATATTCATGATATCTTTCAGTAGTAAGGAGTACTACATTGTTTGAACCTTCAAGCATATAGAACGGATGCTGCTGACCTACTGCCTCAAGAGAGACGCTCGTCTTGCCATGGTTCATCTTTGCCACAAAGCGCCAACGCTTGCCTTCGTTCTGTAGTTCCTCACGTTTCTTCTCGAAGCCGGCATCCAACGTCGGGAGATTCTTCCAGAATTCTTCAACTGTACCATTGAAAAAGCCGGACGGAATGAAAAGGTTCTTCTCCACATCCTCTTGCTCAACCTTATATCCAGCCTCACGTGTCAGGATGACAAGTTTGCGTATTACATCCTTGCCACTCAGGTCGATGCGTGGATCCGGCTCGCTATAGCCTTCCTCTTTTGCTCTTTTCACGGTTTCAGAGAAAGGAACATCTGCTGATATTTCATTAAATATAAAGTTTAACGTACCACTGAGAACTGCCTCTATCTTAAGTATCTTGTCTCCGGAATTACACAAGTCCTTTATCGTGCCCAATATTGGCAGTCCTGCTCCTACATTCGTTTCATAAAGAAATTTCACTCCACGACGCAAAGCCGTCTCCTTAAGTTTCAGATAGCTGTCATAATTACCCGAAGAAGCCACCTTGTTTGCAGCCACTACGGAAACGTTATGTTCGAGAAGCTCCTGATATAGCGCCGCAACATCGGCACTCGCCGTACAATCCACGAAAACGCTGTTGAAGGTATTCATGCTGATAATCTCATTCTTCAGCTTCTGAGTGTCGCTTTCTGTTGATTCTTTCAGCAAAGCCTGATAGTTGTCCAAGTCAATGCCGTTGTGGTCAAAGATTGCCTTATGGCTCGAAGCGATACCCACGACATTAAGCTTCAGCCGCTGCTTTTCCATAAGCTCCGTGTACTGCGATTTTATCTGTCCTATCAGGTTTCCGCCCACCGTGCCTACTCCACAGATGAAGAGGTTCAGCACCTTGTATTCGCTGAGGAAGAAAGAGTCGTGAATCACGTTCAATGCCTTATACAATGATTTTCCATCCACCACGAATGAGATGTTTGTCTCTGAAGCACCCTGTGCACACGAAATTACACTTATACCGCTTCTTCCGAGAGTGCCGAAGAGCTTACCTGCAACTCCTGGCGTATGCTTCATGTTCTCACCTACGATAGCCACGGTTGCCAGTCCGCTTTCAGCATGCATCGGGAACATGGCACCAGTCCTGATTTCCTTTGAGAATTCATTGTTGAGCACAGCTACAGCTTCCTCTGCATCCACGTCTCTGACACCGATAGAAGTGGAATTCTCTGATGAAGCCTGTGACACCATGAATACGGAAATGCCATTCTCTGCCAAAGCCGTGAATATTCGGCGGTTGACACCAATGACACCTACCATCGAAAGTCCTGCAACAGTAATCAGAGTCGTTCCCTTGATGCTGGAGATTCCCTTGATCGGCTTTGAATCATTCTCTACATGGCTCAGAATCGTTGTTCCCACACCATCAGGATTAAAGGTGTTCTTCACCTTTATAGGTATGTTCTTGACACATACAGGATAGATAGTAGGAGGATACACTACTTTTGCACCGAAATTGCAAAGTTCCATAGCCTCAACATAACTGAGTTCGTTGATAGTATATGCAGTATGTATCACCTTAGGATCGGCCGTCATGAATCCGTCAACATCGGTCCATATCTCCAAGACTTCGGCATCCAATGCTGCGGCAATGATAGAAGCCGTATAGTCGCTTCCTCCTCTGCCGAGGTTAGTAATTTCTCCTGTATTTCGGTCTGTACTGATAAAACCAGGCACGATAGCCTTCTGCGTCCTGTTTCCGAACGTTTCCTTCACGGCGTTGGCGGTAACCTCGCTGTCGAGCACGTTCTTGCCATGCTTCTTGATTGTCTTTATGAAGTCCAGAGAGTTATATCTCTTTGCGCCATTTATCAGCGCCGCCACGATGTGACTGCTAAGTCTCTCACCGTAACTCACGATTGCTGCCTGGATTTTGGGGCTAAGGTCGTGTATCAGATATACTCCATAGTAAATAGACTTAAGTTCTTCAAACAATCTGTCTATGGTATTGAGAAGTCCTCTCTTTTTTTCTTCATCATCAATTATTGCGTCAACCATGTCGTGATGACGCTTCTGCATGGATTCGAATTCCGCCTTATACGATTCATCACCACCAAGGGCCAACTTAGAAGTGGCAATGAGCTTGTCGGTGATGCCGCCGAGAGCACTGACAACAACGATAACGTCATCATTCTCCCCTTCAACGATTCTCTTCAAGCTCAAAATACTTTCAACAGAACCGACTGAGGTTCCGCCAAACTTCAATACTTTCATACCTTAATTCCTGATATCTATTGTTATGCATTATTTCATTTCAAGACTGCAAAAGTAACAATAATTGTTTGGGTACACAATTTATTAGGTAACAAAAAGAGAATCTACGACTACAATATCCCATATAAATCCGTACAAATATTTGTGCAATGAAAAAAAATACGTAATTTTGCATCGTAAATAAGATTTCTAACGTCGTCTGCAACCACAGAAGGCGCAATGAGACTTAAAGCAAAATTATTATCATACAACTTAAAACTTTAAATTTATGAAAGCATTAAAAACAGACAAGGCTCCTGCAGCCATCGGTCCTTACAGCCAGGCAATTGAAGTAAACGGTTTCGTATTCGCTTCCGGTCAGATTCCTCTCAACCCAGCAACAGGTGAATTCGTTGAAGGTGGCATCAAGGAGCAGACCCGCCAGGCTCTGAACAACGCTCGCGAAATCCTCCGCTCTGCAGGCCTCGACCTCAGCAACGTTGTCAAGACATCTGTAATGCTTGCCGACATCAAGTATTTCGGCGAGATGAACGAAGTATACGCAGAGTTCTTCAACGAGCCATTCCCAGCACGCTCTGCATTCGCAGTGAAGGACCTTCCAAAGGGTGCCCTTGTTGAAGTTGAGTGCATAGCTGCAAAATAAGACAAATGAAAGACAGCATAATCATCGTGAGCGGCGGAATGGACAGCATTACGCTGCTCTACGATTTTAAAGACCGTATAGCGCTCGGCATCTCCTTTGACTACGGCAGCAACCATAATGCCAAAGAGATTCCTTTCGCTGAGATGCATTGTCAGAGACTTCGCATCCCACACATAACGATTTCTCTAGATTTCATACACAAATACTTCAAGAGCAGCCTCTTGGAGGGAGCAGAAGCTATACCCGAAGGCCACTACGAGGATGAGAACATGAAATCTACAGTAGTGCCCTTCAGAAACGGCATCATGCTGTCCATTGCCGCAGGAATAGCCGAAAGCTGGGGCCTGGACAACGTTTTCATTGCCAATCATGGCGGAGACCACGCCATATACCCCGACTGCAGGCCGGAATTCATCTCTGCCATGTGTGAAGCGACTAAAGCCGGTTCATACAACAACGTGAAGATTTCGGCGCCTTACACCAACATCACGAAGGCAGACATCGCAAGAAAGGGAAAAGAACTCGGCATCGACTACACCGAAACCTGGTCTTGCTACAAGGGCGGCGAGAAGCATTGCGGCAAATGCGGAACTTGTGTCGAGAGAAAGGAAGCCCTTAAAGACGCAGGAATCACAGACAATACCCAATACGAAGAATAGAGACAATTCTTCTCAAATACGCATTTCATGATATTAATTTCCAAGGGAATAATATCAAAGTATCATTCTTACAAGAAAAACCAATGACAAGTCACTGAGAGTCAATTACTTGTAAGAATGATACTTTTCGGAATATTTTACATAAAAGTATCACGAAAGTATCACACAAGTATCATTGGAATCTTTTAAACCATGGAATGTGCCACCTTATCAATTTTTCACAATACAAACAAAACTTGTGCGCTATCTTAAAAACACCGCAGCAGCCATATCCACTCAGCGGTTTGCACTTGACAAACCACCGGGTTTCAAGATAAAAACCTATGGGTTAACTGAGCCAAACAGCCCTTTTACACATACACAAACACCTGTAAGACGGCATTCCTCCACACAGACAAACATTACCACAGAAGGATAAAAAGAAAGATAATCAAGAAATTGATTATTTATCTTTGCCAGTTGGCTTTTTTATTCTATCTTTGCAAATAAGATAAGCTGCAACCCGGCATGACATTCACACAAACTTGATATTGTGCTTTCGGTTTGCATCATCTGTTATCCAC
>CAVBFA010000069.1:11782-12449 GCA_963594595.1 Oscillibacter sp.
GACAAAAGGAATATAAACCAACTAAAATGTAATACGATGAATTTGAAAGTGCGTCTGGCGATAATGAACTTCCTGGAATTTGCAGTCTGGGGAGCATACCTGACCTCCATGGGCCAATATCTGGGCAAAGCAGGAATGGGAACAGAAATATCATGGTTTTATGCCATCCAAGGCATAGTGTCCATATTCATGCCCACATTGATGGGAATCGTTGCCGACAAATACATACAGCCGCAAAGACTGCTCGGACTTTGTCATCTGGCAGCGGGATTGGGCATGGTTGCATTATGCATGATCGGAGAGTTCAACGCAATGCCGGACAAGGTCGTTTTCATGACCGTATATACATTGAGCGTGGCTTTCTACATGCCTACCCTGGCATTGTCTAACACCGTAGCATTCAAGATTCTTCAGAACCATGGGCTTGACACAGTGAAGGACTTCCCTCCTATCAGAGTGTTGGGAACAATAGGTTTCATAATAACCATGTGGTTCGTGAATTGTGCCGCGATAAACGATGGAACATTCACTCTGACAATCGCCGAGAACAGCAGCAAATTCCAATACACCCATCTGCAGTTCCTCGTGTCGGGCATTCTCAGCATCGTCCTGTTTGCATACTGTTTCTCGCTGCCTCAATGCAAAATCGAGAAACACCAAGACAAAG
>CAVBFA010000069.1:12459-15804 GCA_963594595.1 Oscillibacter sp.
AGACAAAGGCAAGAAGTCATTGGCTGAAATCCTCGGACTCGACGCATTCAAGCTGTTCAAGTCGAGAAGAATGGCAATGTTCTTCATATTCTCAGGTCTTCTCGGAATGTCGTTGCAGGTGACAAACGGCTTTGCCACTCCTTTCATCACACATTTCAAGGCAGATCCGGCACTTGCCGATACGTTTGCGGCAAACAACGCCACCCTACTCGTGTCTATCTCTCAAGTAGCAGAGGCATTCTGCATTCTTCTGATACCTTTCTTCCTGAAACGCTACGGAATAAAGAACGTGATGCTCTTGGCTATGCTCGCCTGGGTACTGAGATTCGGATTCTTCGGTCTCGGCGGTCCTGCATTCCCAGGAGTGACCCTCCTGATACTGTCGTGCATAGTATACGGTATGGCTTTCGACTTCTTCAACGTTTCCGGCGGACTATTCGTCAATGCGGAATGCGACAAAGATCTACAGGCATCTGCACAAGGACTGTTCATGCTAATGACCAACGGACTCGGTGCCACAATCGGAACCATACTTGCCGGCATGATCGTGAACCACTACTGCCATTGGACAGAAGACGGATTCCTTGTCGGTGAATGGCAGACATGCTGGTTTATTTTCGCAGGATTCGCCCTTGCCGTTGGAATAGGCTTCGCCTTGCTGTTCAAGGAGAGAGAAACGAAATGAGACAAATAGCTATCGGCTAAATAAACAGTAAAAACAAACTTGAAAGCTGATAATGAACAAAACAAGACTTATATTCGACAATGCGACAGAAATAGCCGGCAACAAGGAAATTGGCATCTTGTCACTCACAGACCTTGACAAGACACGCCAATTATCCATAGTCTGTGAGCGCAATGTGGCTTTGGAAATAGACAAGAGAAGGTCGCCAGAACCTGTAAACGACAATTTGCTGCCTGAGGTTCTTGTGAAACTGCTGACAAAAAACACGAACAGCATTTTCGAAATCCTCATCACAGACATCGTTGACGGACAATACAAAGTATACGTTTTCAACGCCGACACCCTCGACTACACGCCAATAAGAGCGAGCGACGCTGTGTTGCTCTCTATGGTTGCCGACATTCCGATATTCATCTCAGAAACACTGATGAGACAACAGTCTGTAGAATATACCGGGAAAAAGACAGGAGTTACGGTTCCCATCAACGCCATAAGCATACCAATGCTCGAAGAGTCACTGAAAAAAGCAATCGACTCGGAGAACTACGAAATGGCGTCGAAACTGAGAGACGAGATTAACAAAAGAAAAAAAGACTCATAAAGCTTTACTTACATGAAAGAGGCAAGATACTTTTTTGTTCCAGATGCAGAATCATCCACCGAACTGCCAGCTGAAGAGGCTATGCACGCATTAAGAGTGTTGCGACTGAAAAGCGGCGACGAGATGTTTCTGATGGACGGCAACGGCAATTTCTTCAAAGCGAAGGTGACTCTGGCTGCAACAAAACACTGCATGTATGAAATCACAGAGAAAATGCCACAGGAAAAGACATGGAACGGAAACATCTGCATTGCCGTTGCTCCTACCAAGATGATGGACCGCATAGAATGGTTTGCAGAAAAAGCCACCGAGGTTGGCATCGACGAACTTGCTTTCCTGAACTGCCAGTTTTCTGAAAGGAAGGTATTGAAGACACTACGCCTGGACAAAATCATAATATCAGCAGTAAAACAAAGCCGCAAACCATTCAGGCCCCAACTCACACCACTCACACGCTTCAATGATTTCATTAAAAAAGAAAGAGCCGGACTGAAATTCATTGCGCATTGTTATGAAGAAATACCCAGCGTAGACTTCTTCGACACGGCAAGCAAGGAGAAAGAACAGGCTTCGGGCGAGGGCATTACGGTGCTCATCGGACCGGAAGGCGACTTCTCTATCGACGAAGTGAGAGAAGCAATGAAACACGGCTTTACACCCATATCGCTTGGCAAAAGCAGACTGCGCACTGAAACAGCCGCCTTGTATGCCGCGATGTGCGCCCAACTGATTTGCAGAAAAGATTAAAGAAACATAGTTCAATAGGTAAAAAAATACTGGTAAAATGAAACTGACAGGAAAATCATTTATGCATATACTCGCTTTCATATCGTGTATCTGCATCAACTTGTCTTGCTCAAACGATGACTATACAAATGCCATCCCGGCAAACAGCAAAGCAATAATATCAATAGATGCCGGAGGAATGGAGCCAACAGGCGGCAATGACGGCAAAAACATCATATCGGAACTTTTCAAAGGCTGCGGGATAGATGAATGCGGACTGGACATGACAAGCAGGATATATCTCTTCGAAACGGCAGAAGGCAATCTTGGAGCCTGTATGAAGGTGGACGACAGCGACGACCTCAACACCTGCTTTGAGAAACTGAGGGAAAAGGGAATATGCGACAAAGTAATTAAAAAGCGCGATTTCAATTTCACACTGCTCAAAGGCTCATGGGCAATCGGCTACAACGACAAGGCAATGCTGATACAAGGACCGATACTTCCCGCCCAACAAGCTGATGCAATCAGGGCAATCGGAAGGTGGCTGAAACAAGAAGAAGACGAGGGAATAAAGAGTTCACCCCTATTCGAAAAGCTGAACAGCATCGAAGGCCCTATGACAATGGTGGCACAAGCTGACGCACTTCCAGAAAAACTCTCCATACCATTCACCATAGGGCAGCCAAAAGGCTCTGACGCTTCACAAATTCTCATAGCAGCCTCAATGACTGCGACAAAAGACGGATGCCTGCTGATAAACGGAAACACATTCTCGCTAAACAAACAGGTGGATGAAGAACTTCAGAAATCAACTGGGAAATTAAGGAAAATCAACGGCAGATACACCAACAATATATCAGGACAATCGCTCTGCAGCATATTCATGAATGTCAACGGACCGGATTTCGTGGATATAGCACACAACAATCCTGCTCTCGGAGCACTTCTGGCAGGAGCCAATACCGCAATCGACATGGACAATATCCTAAGATGCGTAAACGGGGATTTTGCCATCAGCATCGGATCATACGACGAAAAAGACATGAAAATTTCGATGATCGCACAACTGGCAAACAAGAATTTCCTCAAAGACGTGGATTATTGGAAAAAATCATGCCCTGCAGGAACACAGATAGAAGATTGCGGGAAAGACTATTTCCACCTCAAAGGCAGCGACACATCGCTCTGGTTTGGAGCTTCAGACAGCAACGAGTTCTTTGCAAGTTCAGACAACGACATTGCAGCCAGCATACTGAAGCCAAGCCATCACCCAATACCGCAATCTATCACCAAGCACATACAAGGCAACAGATTGTGCATGATTCTGAAC
>CAVBFA010000070.1:0-15751 GCA_963594595.1 Oscillibacter sp.
GATCAGAGCCAAGCAATATGTCGAACCCTTCAAGGCTGACAAACGCAAGGTGACTGCTCTTGCCATAGAACTGGATGACAAGGGAAAGGGATTGACTGACTGGAAAGAAGTATAGTGTTTTTTTAGATAGAAAAGTATCATAGTATCATTTCCGACTTCTGTCAGACACCTTAAGCCCACTAAACCAACAGGTTAGACATATGATACTTTTCTGAATGTTTTACAGAAAAGTATCATAGAAGTATCATCAAAGTATCATTGGTAAATCATCAACCGGTAAATCACCATTGGTAAATCACCATTGGTAAATCATCATCGGAACACCATCGGAACACCATCATCGGAACATCATCACGCCAAACATTGGCATGGAGAACAAAAACGTCATGAAATGGGCAAGCAGCGTGCCCAAGTGGGGCAAGCACGTTGCCCAAGTGGGGCAAGCACGTTGCCCCAAGTGGGCACGACCAGTACCACAAACTGTGCCCAAAGTTTCCATGGAATGAAACGGTAGTTGAACTTCCATCCCACCATCATATAGTCGGTAGCCTTGGCAAATCCGTCCTCGCTTTGAGCCTCGTGCGATTTGTTTAGCCGTTGGCGAAAAAACCCCTTGACGTTGATGTAAAGGATTTACTTTATCCAACTGAAAAGCAAAACTAAATTCTACCGATCATGATTCTCGACAATAAAAACATGCTTAACAAAAAGAGCAAAATTGCGTTGCCTGGACGATTTCCGAATAGAGTATTTTGGCTTAGAAAAATCCCCCCAATAAAAGCCTTTTTGCACATTTTGTCTTCTATGGACGATAATTTTGCACCGATTATGTCTTTCATAAACGATAAAATATGTATCTTTGCAACAGTTTTTAGTATTAGCACGAAAGGAACATGACAAAAGATTTAATAAAACTGCTTATCTCTGAATATCAATCATACGTATCACAAGTAGAACTCATTCCTCGTAATGTGGAACTTGTGGACGGACTTAATTATGTGTTTGTTGGATTGAGGCATGCTGGAAAATCTTACTTGATGTTCCAACGCATAGCACAATTGATAGAACAAGGGCATAAGAGAGAGGAAATATTATATTTCAATTTTGAGGATGACCGAATAGATTCTTTAGATGTCAAAGACCTTGACTTGATAAAAACGTGCTATGAAGAGATGTATGATTCTCGTCCAATATTCTTCTTGGATGAGATACAATTGGTTGATAGATGGGAAAAGTTTGCTCGTAGGTTAGCAGATCAAAAATATCAAGTATACATCACTGGCAGCAATGCAAAAATGCTGAGTAGTGAGATTGCAACTACGCTTGGCGGCAGATTTATGATACATGAAGTGTATCCTTATTCCTTGCAAGAGTATTTGAAAGCCAATGGTATTGACATACATGAAAAGAACGCACTATTTACATTCGGCAAACAGATTGTAAAGTTGGCAAACACATATTTTCAACATGGTGGTTTGCCTGAAACGGTGGGCATGAAAGAACCTCGTTCATGGATGAGCAATCTGTTTAGTAAAATATTCTTTGGCGACTTAGTTGCAAGATACAGGATACGCAACGATTACGCATTGCGTGTGATGATACGCAAGATGGCTGAGAGTGTAAAGCAACCTCTTTCATATAACAGAATTGCAAGCATCGTCAGTAGCACAGGCAAAAAATTAAGTACAGACGCAGCGATAGACTATGTAGAATATATGACTGAAACTTGGCTCATACTGCCCTACGAGAATCTATATGGAAAGTTGCAGGATAAGGAAACGAATCGCAAATACTATTTCACGGATAACGGCTTACTGCATCTGTTCCTTGTTGACGCCAATACTTCCCTGCTTGAAAATATTGTAGCGATAACTCTCAGACGCAAATATGGTGATGGAAGTTATTTTTGGAATAGCAAAAATGCTGAAGTGGATTTTGTCGTTCCTGAAGAGGAATTGGCTGTGCAGGTGTCCTATTCTATGGCAGATACAGACACGTTCAAACGAGAAACAGATGCCCTGATAAAACTTGTTTCTGTTCAATCAATCAGCAAAATGATAGTTGTTACCATGGAGGAAGAAAGTTCCGTTGAAAAAGATGGATACCATATAGAACTCGTTCCTTTATGGAAATGGCTGCTTAGGTTCTAATAAATTTGGTCATCTTTTTGTACTCGTTTCAGAAGCTTCCCCAACTCTCGCTTGTTATACGCTTTCGTTCCACTGATGGTTTCCTCTATCTATCCATCAATCACAAGTTCGTTGCGCTCGCAGAATTTGTTGATTTCAAAGCGTTGGTTCTCTACTGTCTGTTTGTCACTGCTGACTCTAATGTAACCGTAAATCATAATTGCCTATTTGAATTTTCTATTAAACCCAAAATCGGTCATTAGGCAGTTTTGGGTTAAACAGTGTGGGCTACGCAAAAAGCTATGGCACAGCTTTTTGACTGTTCAACAGACAATATCGGATTGCATCTGAAGAACATATATGATACGAATGAATTGAACAAGGCGGCAACTACCGAGAAAATCTCAGTAGTTCAACAGGAAGGTGCAAGAGAGGTGCGACGCAACACGCTGTTCTACAAATTTCCGTGGGCTATCGTGTCAACTCTATCGATGTATGACGCGACAAAGCAGACAATCGAAATGACCATTTTGTTTCAAATCAGGGGCAAAACGTCTCTAGATTTGTTTCAAATCAGGGGCAACCACCTTTAGTTTTGTCTCAAATCAGGGGCAAAGACGTAAGGAATGGGAGATGGACTATTTACCTTTTACAACATTGTTGCTGTCAGAAATGTGGCGTTGTCGAGGATGTGGAGCGCTCCATGTCAGCTTATGACGACAAACCATCCAGACAATCGAAAGCAACCATCTGGTCGCCAACAGTCAACATGTCAATACGTTACAACAAAAACCTGACGATATGACAGTTTATGAAGAATTTTCAGAATTTCCATTTTGGGGGGAGGTTTGTCTGTGTTACCCCTACTCTCGTATGCGGACCGATAGGTACAAAAACGGTGAAGCGACGTCAAATTAAAGACATGGATTATCCTGACATTATTATGATGTCTTCATAATCGGAAACAAGCAACATAGACAAAAAAAAGAAATCACACCAACCAGAAGAGATGAAAAAAGCAATAATACTATCTGCCGCGGTCTTGACTCTTGCCACTACGACGACACTCGCAAAAGGCAACGACACAAAGACCGGAAACAGCCACATACTGTGGTATGACAAACCTGCAGCAATGTGGACGGAAGCATTGCCTCTGGGCAACAGCCGGTTGGGAGCGATGGTCTACGGCACTCCTGCCACCGACCGTCTGCAGCTCAACGAAGAGACTATCTGGGCAGGACGCCCCAACAACAACGCCAACCCGGAGGCTCGGGAATACCTGCCCCGGGTGAGAGAACTGGTGTGGCAGGGCAAATACAAGGAGGCGCAAGACATGGCTACGGCTCATGTCATGGCAAAGACGAACTCCGGAATGCCATACCAGCCCTTCGGCGACCTGTATGTGAGTTTTCCCGAACTGGAGGAGTATTCTGACTACCGCCGCGAACTGAGTCTCGACTCGGCAAGGGCAGTGACCCAGTTTACTGCCAACGGCGTGACCTACCGCCGCGAATACATATCGTCGCTGAGCGGCAATGTGATTATGGTGAAGCTCTCTGCCAGCAAGAAGGGAATGATAACATGCAACGCCCAGATGACATCGCCACAGCAGGACGTCAGCGTGAGGTCGGAAGGCGACGAGATTGTGCTAAGCGGCATCAGCGGATGGCACGAGGGACTGAAGGGAAAGGTGCAGTTCACCGGACGCGCCACGGCGCAACTCAAGGGTGGAACAATGAGGAGCAAAGACGGTGTGCTGCAGATAAAGGATGCTGACGAAGCCACCATATTCCTCACCATCGCCACAAACTTCAAGAAATACGACGACATCAGCGGAAACGACACACTACTGTCGGAGAGCACTCTGAGGAAAGCTCTCGACAGCGGTTTCGACAGACTGAAAAAGGAGCACGTGTCACTATACAAGGAGCAGTTTGACCGTGTGAGCCTCAACCTGGGCAACGACGAATTTGCCGACAAGACGACGGACTGGAGGATACAGAATTTCAAGAGTCACAACGACGAACATCTCGTAGAGACATACTTCCAGTTCGGTCGCTACCTACTCATCGCCACCTCGCAACCCGGCACACAGCCGCCAACGCTGCAAGGACTGTGGAACGACAAGATGATGCCGTCGTGGGACAGCAAATATACCTGCAACATAAACCTGGAAATGAACTACTGGCCGGCTGAAGTGGCGAATCTCACGGAACTGAACCAGCCGCTCTTCTCGCTCATCAAGGACGTGAGCGAGACGGGACACGACGCTGCCCGCATAATGTATGGCGCTGACGGATGGGTGCTCCACCACAACACGGACCTATGGAGAGTGACGGGAGCCATCGACAAGGCTCCCTCTGGACTATGGCCGACAGGAGGGGCATGGATGAGCCAGCACCTGTGGGAACACTATCTATATACTGGCGACAAGGGCTTTCTGAGCAGCGTGTATCCGATAATGTGCGGTGCGGCACGGTTCCTAAACCAGATAATGGTGAAAAATCCATCGGGCAGGAACTGGATGATATGTCCGTCGCTGTCGCCAGAGAACCAGCATCTCCACAAAGCGACTACGGCGGCTGGAGTGACGATGGACAACGAACTGCTGACCGACCTCTTCAGCCATGTGATAGAGGCATCGAGGATTCTCGGAGCCAAGGGCGACAAGGCATTCACAGACAGTCTGCAGGAGAAACTCGACGGACTGCTGCCTCTGCAGACCGGACGCTGGGGACAGCTGCAGGAATGGAAAGACGACTGGGACAATCCCGACGACATACACCGCCACGTGTCGCATCTCTACGGACTGTATCCAAGCAACCAGATTTCGCCGTTCCGCACACCGGAACTGGCTTCGGCGGCACGCACATCGCTGATTCATCGCGGCGACCCCTCTACGGGATGGAGCATGGGATGGAAAGTGTGTCTGTGGTCGAGACTTCTCGACGGCAACCATGCCCTGAAGCTCATCGGCGACCAGCTAACCCTGGTGCGCAACGAGAAGAAGAAAGGCGGCACCTATGCCAATCTCTTCGATGCCCATCCACCATTCCAGATAGACGGAAACTTCGGATGTGCCGCCGGCATCGCCGAGATGCTGATGCAGAGTCACGACGGTTTCATATATCTGCTCCCTGCCCTGCCCGACACATGGAAGGAGGGAACGGTAAGCGGACTGAAAGCACGCGGCGGCTTTGAGGTGAGCATGATATGGAAGGAGAACAACATCGTGAAGGCTGTGATTAAGTCGGAAAACGGAGGCAACCTCCGCATACGGTCTGCCGTACCGCTCACGGGCAAGGGTCTACGGACTGCCAAAGGCAAGAACCCCAACCCGCTCTTCGCCACGCCGACAAACGTGAAGCAGCAAATCAACCATCCCGAAAAAATCGAGAAGATGCCCGAACTCAGAAAGTCTTACGTCTATGACATACCGACCAAGAAGGGACAGACGATAGAACTGAAGGCTAAAAACTGACAACTTCTTATTATATAAGAACAATAACGAATACAATATGACAATAAAGAAATCTCTATTTATCGCAGCCATCATGCTGCTCGCCACGACAATGGCAAACGCTGCCAAGAAGACCATATACAAACCATGGTCTAACGGCAAACTGAAAGTATCGGCAAACCAGCGCTATCTCATACACGAGAATGGCACACCGTTTTTCTGGCTCGGCAACACCGCATGGCTGCTGCCGGAAAGACTGAACCGCGACGAGGCTGAATATTTCCTCGCCAAAGAGCGCGAACTGGGCTACAACGTGGAGCAGATACAGGTGCTCAACGCGATTCCTACCTTCAACGTTTACGGTCAGCAGGCAAACAACAAGGAGTTCGACTTCAGCAAGGTGTCAAAACCGGGTGTCTACGGATACTGGGAACACCTGGACTACATCATTGACCGCGCTGCCGACAACGGAATATATATCGCCATGGACTGCATCTGGGGGTCTATGATCGGACAGATGGACGTGAAGAAGGCTGCTGCCTACGGCAAGTTCCTGGGCGAGAGATACAAGGACAAGCCTAACATCATCTGGATGATAGGCGGAGACATCCTCGGCGACAAGTCGCCTGAGGTGTGGGACGCTCTGGCTCGTGCCATAAAGAAATACGACAACCGCCATATCATGACTTTCCACCCAAGAGGCAGAACCACGTCGGCAAGATGGTTTAACGACCGCGAGTGGATGGACTTCAACATGTTTCAGAGCGGTCACCGACGCTACGGACAGCGCAATGGTGACGGCGACTACACCATAAAGGACAACACCGAGGAGGACAACTGGCGCTATGTGGACATGAGCTTCGAGAAGAAACCACTGAAACCGGTAATCGACGGTGAACCTTCGTATGAGGACATTCCGCAGGGACTGCACGATTTCTCCGCTCCTCGCTGGCAGGACTACGATGTGCGCCGCTATGCCTACTGGGCGGTATTCGCCGGATGTTTCGGACATACCTACGGCCATAACTCCGTGATGCAGTTCATTCGTCCTGGAGTGCTCGCCTCGTTCGGAGCCGAAAAGCCATGGTGGGAGGCAATGAACGATCCAGGCTACAAACAGATGAGATACCTGAAATGGCTTATGCTTGCCTTCCCGTTCACTGAAGCGGAGGGCGACCAGAGCGTAATTGCCGGTCATAACGGTGAACGCTACGACCGTGTCATCGCTTTGCGCGGCAGCGACTTTATGCTGGTATACAACTACAGCGGCAAGCCGATGTCTATAGACCTCACCAAAATCAGCGGCAACAAGAAGCTCGTATGGTGGATGAATCCTCAGAACGGCAAACTGTCGTTCGTCGGCGAAATGGACAATAAAGTTACCGACTTCACCTACGACGGTGCTTATCTGCGCGGCAGCGACAGGGTGCTCATCGTGACAGATGCCGACAAGAAATACCTCTCTGCCTCTCAGACGGAATTAGAGGAGAAATGGTAAGTCTTCCCCTGCCTGTCCGTTTACTTGTAAACCGGTCTACCAGCAAACTGATCTGTCCACGAACCGGTCTATCTACGAACTGATCTACCAGTAAACTGACTACATAATAAATCCAAATCATATGATACAGTTTCTTTGAGACTCAATTCATCATAATGATTTGGATTTATTTCTTTATTTTACAAGCCATTTGGTTTGGATTTGCACCACATTCCTGTTGATGTTGGTTTGGATTTATATCGGTTTTCCCCGAATGTTGGTTTGGATTTGTATTGGTTTTCCCAAAATGTTGGTTTGGATTTGTATCGGTTTTTAATCGTTTTTGGTTTGGATTTGATTAAAAATCACCCGTTTTTTGGTTTGGATTTGAAAAAATATCGTACCTTTGTGCATGATAAGACTGCAGTTTAGACACACTATTCAATACAAGCCAAACTACAGTTTTCGCAAAAATCAGATTTTAACGATTCAGACATGTTCACAAGAATTGCCATCAACTACCTTCGTCAATGGGCTGAAAAAGAAGAGAGGAAACCTCTTGTATTGCGTGGAGCTCGACAAGTAGGAAAAACTACCCTTGTAGATCTTTTTGCAAAAGATTTCGAATATTACATATACATAAATCTTGAAGAAAAGGAGAACGCAAATTTGTTTGCAAACTACAGTTCCTTCGAAGATTTGTTGTCTGGCATTTTCTTCAAAGCGAAAACAACAGCAAACAGTGGACGCACACTCATTTTCATCGATGAAATACAGAACGAACCAAATGCCGTGCAGTCACTTCGCTATTTCTATGAGAAGCGACCAGACCTTTATGTCATTGCTGCAGGATCGTTGCTCGAGAGTCTGATGGGAAGACACATCTCCTTTCCGGTAGGTAGAGTTGAATATATGGCCCTGCACCCATGCACCTTTGTGGAATTTCTGACAGCTACAGGCTACAACGCCCTTGCAGAACAGGTAAGTAACATCTCTGTGCCACAATCCATGCATGAATATACCCTTGATCTGTTCAAGAAATATATGATTGTTGGCGGATTGCCTGAGGCTGTAGCCAACTATGCCAAGCACAAAGATTTCGTGAGGCTCAACGGAGTATTCAATTCGTTGCTCTCCGGGTATCGGGATGATGTGGAGAAATATGCCGACAAACCTAAAGAACAAGACACTATACGATATATTCTAAACTATGGATGGGGATTTGCCGGACATAGGATACAGTTCGCAAAGTTTTCCAATTCTTCATTTAAGTCTACCGACGTGAGCAATGCTTTCAGAATATTGGAAAAGACATTACTCCTCGAGCTGGCATATCCTCAGACATCCGCATCGTTCCCGATATTGCCGGACACGAAAAAAAGTCCCAAACTCCTATGGCTCGACACCGGACTTGTCAATTATGTTGCCGGCATGCAAGATGACCTGCTGTTTTCAACCGATACCGATGAACTATGGAACGGCGACATTGCCGAACATATAGTTGCACAGGAACTGCTCGGGGCTTCATTCGTATTTGGTGAGAAGCGTATATTCTGGGTACGTGAAGCAAGGAACTCACAGGCAGAGGTGGATTTCCTATTGCGCTACAAGTCACATCTCCTGCCGATAGAAGTAAAGACGGGAAACAAATCCAAACTCCGGTCGCTACATCTGTTCATGAACGAATCAAAAGAGGGAGTGGCTCTACGCTTATGGAACGGCAATATATCGTCAGACAATATATCCAAGTCGTCTGGCGACACGTTCACTCTATACAACATCCCGATATATTATGCCGGACAGCTACACACCTTTCTCAACCAGCTGTCATTCAGCCCAAATCGGTAATTAGCTTTGGGGTTCAAC
Source organism: Oscillibacter sp. (assembly GCA_963594595.1). GTDB lineage: Bacteria > Bacteroidota > Bacteroidia > Bacteroidales > Bacteroidaceae > Prevotella. The sequence goes on from CAVBFA010000070.1 coordinate 8,933, forward strand.
CTGATGCCTCAACCGTAAAAGCGATGGCGGTTACAAAAGCCACGTCACAACGTCTTAAACGTAATGAGATATTCACTGCTCAGAAACAACAGAAGATTATGAATAAGACAATAATGACAGCGGCTTTGGCACTCTTTGTCATCGGCAGCGAAGCGACAGCAAGACAAATGGCGTCGGCAAGCAAAATGATGTCAGCAAGCCAGAAAGCAACAACAAGAAAGAAGACTACGGCGAAAGAGAAAGCGACAGGGATAAAGGTAGTTGACCTGAGGACCGAACGCATGGTTTCGCCTATGAGCATCGGCACGACGACGCCTCGCCTGGGATGGCGAATCACGGCAGACAAGAACGATGTAAGACAAAGAAGATACCACATCATCGTGGCTTCATCAAAAGACAACGCAATGCAAGGCATCGGCGACCTGTGGGACGCCACGGCTGACAGCGACCAGTCGCAATGGGTGGAATATGCAGGAAAACCAGTGCGCAGCAACACTACCTGCTACTGGCGAGTGAGAGTGGAGACGACACAAGGCGACTCCGAATGGAGCGATGTGGCGATGTGGAATGTGGGACTGATTTCTGAATCCGACTGGAGCGGACAATGGATCGGTTTCGATGCCGCCAAACCGTGGGACAAAGAGGAGCTGCACAGCCAACTGTCGTCGAGATACCTCAGACGGGAATTCTCTCTGGACAAACCCGTAAGGAAAGCTACGCTATACATCAGCGGACTGGGAATGTATGAGGCGTTTATCAACGGGAAGAAAGTGGGCGAACAGGTGTTGGCTCCAGCACCGACAGACTACCGTAAGACGGTGGTTTACAACGCATTCGACGTTACCGACATGATGCAGTCAAAAAATGCCATTGCCGTGGCACTGGGCAACGGACGATACTACACCATGCAGCAGAAAAAGAAACCGTACAAGATAACGAACTTCGGATACCCGAAGCTGCGCGCCAACATAATCATTGAATTTGCCGACGGCACGAAGAAGACCATTTCAACCGACACGAAATGGAAGCTCAACGCTGACGGCGCAATACGCTCGAACAACGAATACGACGGCGAGATTTACGATGCACGAAAGGAGTTCAAGGGATGGACAACGGCTGGCTACGACGACTCCAAATGGGAGAACGCCGAACGCACCGCAATCCCCACCGGCACGCTGCGCGGAGCTATGAGCCCAAACATGAAAGTGATGAAGCAGATGCCGGCACAGACTATAACTATGCATGGCGACACGGCGATAATAGACCTCGGACAGAACATCGCAGGATGGCTCAAGATGAGAGTCGGCAATACTGCAAGCGGCGATTCCATAAAGATACGCTTCGCCGAAACGCTGACTCCCGACGGCAGACTATACCGCGAGAACCTGCGCCATGCGCTGACGACGGACTGCTACGTGGCTGACGGCACGGAGAAAGGAAAATGGTGGAACCCTACATTCGTGTACCATGGCTTCCGCTATGCAGAGATTACCGGACTGAAAAGTCCGAAGAAGGAGGACTTCATAGGTGAGGTGGTGAGCGATGAGATGGAAAAGACCGGTACGTTCGCCTGTTCAGACACCATTCTCAACAAGGTTTACCACAATGCTGAATGGGGAATACTCGCCAACTACAAGGGAATGCCCGTAGACTGTCCGCAGCGCGACGAGAGGCAGCCGTGGCTCGGCGACAGGACAAGGGGCTGTCTGGGAGAATCGTTTATCTTCGACAACAACCTGCTCTACAACAAATGGGACCGCGACATCACTGAAGCCCAGCGAGAAGACGGATGCATACCCGATGTGGCACCGGCATACTGGAACTACTACTCCGACAACATCACATGGCCGGCAGCACTGCCCTTCTCCATGGAGATGCAGTATGACCAGTTCGGCGACCTGTCGGCTATCAGCAGATACTATCCAGCCGCAAAGAAATGGATAACCCACATGGGCTACCAATATGAGAAAGACGGACTGATGCCTCGCGACAAATACGGTGACTGGTGTGTGCCGCCGGAAGACATCAAGATGATACACAGCAAAGACCCAAACCGCACCACAGACGGAGCCCTCATAGCCACAGCATACTACTATAGGCTGAACAGGATGATGGAACGCTTTGCCGGCATTCTGGGCAAAAGCGACGACGCACAGGCTTTCGCCAAGAAGGCGGAAGAGGTGAAGGCGGCTTTCAACAGTAAATTCCTGACTATAAAGAAAGACACCCACGAAGCTTACGGCGGACTGCTGTATCCCGACAGCACATTCTACGGCAACAACACCTGCACAGCCAACCTGCTGCCGCTCGCTTTCGGAATGACCGACGACCCGTATGTGAAGACTGAGGTGGAGAAGAATATCCTGAAAAACATCATCACCCTGAACAAGGGCAGGATACCGTGTGGCGTCATCGGAGTGCAATGGATAATGCACACGCTCAGCGACATGGGACGCACAGACGTGGCTTGGCTGCTCGCTACAAACAAGGCATACCCAAGTTGGGGATATATGGCAGAAAACGGAGCGACGACAACTTGGGAGCTATGGAACGGCAACACGGCAAGTCCGAAGATGAACAGCGGAAACCATGTGATGCTGCTCGGCGACCTCGTGTCGTGGATATACCAAGACCTCGGAGGAATAAACAGCGACCCCGACAACCCGGGCTACAAGCATATCATACTGAAACCGGACTTCAGCGTTGACGAAATCGACGACATCAGCACGTCGTATAAGAGCATCTACGGCAACATCCTGAGCAAATGGAAAAAACAGAACGGAATGCTGCACTGGCAAGTGGAAATTCCTGCCAACACCACTGCAACACTACACATGCCAGACGGCTCGACAAGGGAAACGGGATCGGGAAAATACTCGTTCACCGAGAAACTGCCAATGAGAGACGGCAGCATCGTGGCTGACGAATTCCTCTACACCAAAGCCCCATTTCCGGAATGCCATTCGGCAACCATCGCAGAGACGACAAAGGGCGACCTCGTGGCAACATACTTCGGAGGAACAAAGGAACGCAATCCCGACGTCTGTATATGGGTAAGCCGCAAGGTGAAGGGCAGCAAGGAATGGACAAAGCCACAGATGGTGGCAGACGGCATCATCAACGACACACTGCGCAAGGCATGCTGGAACCCGGTGGTATACCAGATTCCACAAGGCGACCTCGTGATATATTTCAAGATCGGCAGCAGCGTGAGCGACTGGTCCGGATGGATGGTGAGATCGAAAGACGGCGGCAAGACATGGTCGAAGCGTGAACCGCTGCAGAAAGACTATCTCGGACCGGTGAAGAACAAACCGGTGATGAGCCGAGGCAGACTGATTGCTCCGTCGAGCATAGAGAGCAACGGATGGAGACTATACTTCGAATACTCCGACGACATGGGAAAGACATGGCAGCGCACGGACTACGTAGAAGCTGACAGCATCACCATTGAGGGCAAGAAGAAACTTAAAGACCTCGCCATACAGCCGAGCATCATCTCGCTGAAAGACGGCAGGCTGGCAGCCCTGGCACGCACACGCAGCGAACATATCGGCATAACATACAGTGAGGACAACGGCAAGACATGGTCGAAGCTCAAACTCATCGACACGCCAAACAACAACAGCGGACTCGATGCCGTGACGCTTTCCGACGGCAACCACGTGCTCATCTGCAACGACAAGCCTATTCCCCACGGAATAAAGAAAGGCAAGGGACTGCGCACTCCGCTCTCGCTGATGACAAGCGGCGACGGCGAAAGCTGGCAACATTGGATGACGCTCGAAGACTCGCCAATCAGCCAGTATTCATACCCCTCGATAATCCAGACCTCCGACGGAAATATCCACTGTATCTACACATGGCGCAGACAGAGGATTAAACACGTAGAGGTGAGGACTGACAAGTAAACGAATAGAAAAGTTGACAAGTAAACAAGTCAAATAACTTGACTCGTTGAAAAACAAACAAGTTGAAAAGTTGACAACAAACTTCAATGCCCGATGAAACATCTACTATCAATACTCCTGATGCTGCTTGCCATCAATGCAACCAGCATAAACGCCACACCGACAGAAGGCAAGACCTCTGTGGCGGGATTCTTTCCGCTCAACGGCAGCGGACGCATAGTGTATAACTTCAACCAAGGCTGGCGCTTCCATCTGGGCGACGCCAAGGGAGCGGAGGCTACTACATTCAACGATTCCAAATGGGAAGTGGTATGCGCTCCACACACCGTCCGACTCGAACCATCAGAGGCGAGCGGCGGCAGAAACTACCAGGGCGTAGCATGGTATCGCAAACGCTTCCAGATGCCGAAAGACATGCTGGGAAAGGATGCTACACTGTATTTCGAAGCCATTATGGGTAAACAGGAAATCTACGTGAACGGCAAACTCGCCACATCCCACCTCGGCGGATATATGCCCATCATCATCAATCTGACACAATGCGGGGTGAAGGCTGGCGACGAGTGCATCATCGCCGTGAAAGCAGACAACAGCGACGACAAGAATTATCCGCCGGGCAAGAAACAGGCGGCTCTCGACTTCTGCTATCACGGCGGTATGTACCGCGACGTGTGGCTCATCGGCAAATCGCCGATTGCCATTACAGACGCCAATGAGCAGAACAGCGTTGCAGGAGGCGGAGCGTTTCTCCATTTCGACAACATCTCGGAAAAGAAGGCAGACGTGTTTGTAAACGTGGAGGTGGGCAATAAGTCAACTGCCACTGCGTCACCTACCGTTATAGTAAGGATAAAGGACAAGGGAGGCAAGGTGGTGACCACCATGAAACAGAAAATCTCTGTTGCCCCAAAATCTGCGACCACGGCAACGCCACACGCCACACTCCGGAAGCCTCACCTCTGGAGCCCTGAGTCGCCATATCTGTATGATGTGGAGATAAGCGTGGTGAATGGCGGAAAGACAGTAGACGGCGGCACCCTGCGCATGGGAATACGCAATGCGGAATTCTGCGGCAAAGAGGGTTTCTGGCTCAACGGCAAACCTTATCATCAGCTCATCGGCGGAAACCGCCATCAGGATTTCGCCTACGTGGGCAATGCCGTGCCTAACAGTCAGCAGTGGCGTGACGCCAAGAGACTCAAGGATGCAGGAATGACGATAATCCGCGCCGCCCACTATCCCCAAGACCCGGCATTCATGGATGCCTGCGACGAACTGGGACTCTTCATCATCGTGCCTACTCCGGGATGGCAATACTGGAACAAAGACCCTAAGTTCGGCGAACTGGTGCATGAGAACACCCGACAGATAATCCGTCGCGACAGAAACCACACAAGCGTGCTGATGTGGGAACCGATTCTCAACGAAACACGTTATCCTGAGGACTTCGCACTGAAAGCCCTCGACATAACACACGAGGAGTTCCCCTACCCTGGCCGTCCTGTAGCCGCCGCCGACATGAATTCGGCTGGAGTGAAAGACAACTACGACGTGCTCTACGGATGGACTGACGACATAGGCAAGGAGGGCACACCGGAAAACAAATGCATCTTCACCCGTGAGTTCGGAGAGATGGTGGACGACTGGTATGCGCACAACTGCCTGAACCGTGCTGCCCGTTCATGGGGCGAGAAGCCAATGCTCACGGCAGCCCTCTCGCTGTCTGACACCTACGGCGAGATGTTCCACGGCCAGCGCCAGTTTATCGGCGGATGCCAATGGCATCCCTTCGACCATCAGCGCGGCTACCATCCCGACCCATACTACGGCGGTATCTACGACGCCTTCCGCCAGAAGAAATATGCCTTTGAGATGTTCCGTTCGCAGGACACCCGTCAGGAACCGATGGTATTCGTGGCAAACGAGATGACACAGTTCTCCGACGAAGACGTGGTGGTATTCTCCAACTGCGACAGCGTGAGACTGACACAATTTGAGGGCGACAAGGTGCTCACACTGCCTGTAGTACACGATGCCGGCGACAAGCCTTGCGCACCAGTGGTGTTCAAGGGATTCTGGAATTTCTGGAAAGCACGCGAATATAGCTACAAGCAGCGCAATTGGCAGCGCGTGAGTCTGCTTGCCGAAGGAATAAAAGACGGCAAGGTGGTATGTTCTGAAAAGAAGATGCCGTCGCGCCGCAGCACCAAAATTCGTCTCTATGCCGACGAGATGGGCAGGAAGCTGACGGCTGACGGCAGCGACTTCATCGTGGTGGTGGCAGAGATTACCGACGACAACGGCAACGTGAAGCGCCTGGCAAAAGACAATATCCGCTTCACTGTAGAGGGTGAAGGCAGAATCATCGGCGACGAATCGATACTTGCCAATCCGCGCACCGTAGAATGGGGAAGCGCCCCAGTACTCATACATGCCACCGACAAGCCCGGCAAGATAACCATACACGCACAGAGCGCATTCAGCGGAGTATACGCCCCTACGGAAGCTTCACTCACAATAGAAAGCGTTCCGGCAGAACTGCCCAAATGCTACACAGACCGCCCGTCGGAGAGCGTGCAGCGCACCACCGGCACCAGCATATCTTCCATCTCCACGCAGATGACCGACGAAGAGCGCCAGCGCACTCTCGAAGAGGTGAACCGCCAGCAGATGGACTTCGGAATACAATAATCACCAAACGGTGAAATAAATGTAAGTTCTAATGACCGTTTTTGGATAATTGCATAGTCTGTGCAATACACATCACGCCGCAACACCGACTGTCTCCACGATTCAGAGACATTGGTGTTGCGGCGTGACCGTTTTCTTATCCCTATCAATACATATGGATTAACCTGTTGGCGGAATTAATTTAGTGCATACTTAATTCTGCCAATGGGCTTGTCGT
>CAVBFA010000071.1:0-12884 GCA_963594595.1 Oscillibacter sp.
TCAGAGAATTGCTTGCATATCTCAAGTATTTTGACGAATTTTGTATAAAGGTTGTACATACGATGGTTTGAACTTAATGTTTTTGTCACCACTAAGTTACTGAAAATCAGCGATATGTGCAACTTTTTACTCATATTTATCAACTTAAATTAATTCCGCCAACGGGTTATTATATATATAAGTTGGGAAAATACCTGATGCAGGCAATACGTTTTATTCGTAGCCGCATTAAATATCATCAAGTCTCAAGCCTGCCACACGTGTCGTAGGCATGAAATACATCGCATCAAAAGTTTCTGATAAAATGTGAATGCAAAGATACAATTTAAAATTGATAATCTATGGGCTGAAGACTGGTTAATGCCCAACAAACCGCACTATTCACACAATCAGCAAATCCACGACACAGGACAAAAACTGAATTGGGTTAAATTGTGTTTAATCATGAGTACTAATTGCAATATAATTGCTAATTTTGCAATAGATATAGAAATACTATAAAAACAGATAAATTTAATTATGAGAAAATTTTTCCTAATGTGCGCAGCTTTATTGATTAGCGCTACAACTGCTTTGGCTGGCAACGACCTGTCGCTCAAGGACATCACGTCCGGCAAGTTCGCCCCCAAAGGAATTGGAAGCATCACGGCTCTCGACGACGGAGAGACCTATGCCCAGGTTAGCAAAGACGGCAAGAAGGTGGTGAGATACTCCTTCCGCACCGGCAAACAAACCGACGTGTTGTTTGACGTGAACAACACCATCGGACAGAAAATAGAGTCTTTCGAAGACTATATCATGAGTCCTGACGGCACAAAGATGCTCATCCAGACGAATTCACACAAGATTTACAGACGTTCTTTCACAGCTGACTTCTACATCTACACCATCGCAAGCCGCAAGCTCGAGAAACTGTCTGACAACGGAGCACAGCAGACACCTGTCTGGTCGCCAGACGGAAAGCAGATTGCTTTCGTGCGTGACAATAACATCTTCCTCGTAAAACTGCTCTACGACAACGCCGAGAGCCAGGTAACGAAAGACGGCAAGAAGAACGAACTCATCAACGGTATTCCAGATTGGGTGAACGAGGAGGAGTTCGGATTCAACACTGCCATGACTTTCAATGGCGACGGCAGTATGATATGCTGGATAAAGTATGACGAGAAGGACGTACGCGAATACTCCCTGCAGATGTTCAAGGGCGAATACCCTGAACACAAGGAATATGCCACATACCCAGGCCTCTACTCATACAAATACCCTAAGGCTGGAGAGAAGAACTCTACGGTGGCAGTATACAGCTACGACATCAAATCGCATCAGACAAGGAAATTGCAGGTGCCACTCGACGCTGACGGATACATTCCACGCATCGTAGCAACTAAAGACGAAGAGAAAATCATCGTCTATACATTCAACCGCCATCAGAGCGACCTACGCCTATATGCCGTAAACCCAAGAAGCACGGTGGCAAAGATGCTCATCCAGGAGAAGAATGCCAAATATGTTCAGGAGGAGGCCATGGCAAACATCAAGATTACAGACAGCCATATCTTGCTGCCAAGCGACCGCGACGGCTTCATGCAGCTGTATCTCTACAGCATCAACGGCAGTCTGGTGAAGAAAATCACCACTGGCAAACATGATGTGACCGATGTTTACGGCTATGATGAAAAGACCGGCAACACCTATTATCAGGCTGCAGGCAAGGATCCGATGAACCGTGAAGTGTATGTAACGGCAAAGAACGGCAAGACCGAATGTCTGACAAAACGCGACGGATGGAGTTCTGCTTCTTTCAGCAAGGGCTTCAAGTATTTCGTGAACATCTGGAGCGACAGAAACACTCCTTTCGAATACTCTATGTGTGACAAGAGCGGAAAGCGCATCGCAATGGTGAACGACAACAGCGAACTGAAAGCCAAGCTCAAGGAATACAACCTTCCACAGAAGGAGTTCTTCACTTTCACGACATCCGAGGGAGTGAAACTCAACGGCATCATGGTAAAGCCTCACAATTTTGACGCATCAAAGAAATATCCTGTCATCATGTGGCAGTATAGTGGTCCCGGCAGCCAGCAGGTAACAAACTCATGGGCAGTAGGTTCAATGGGCAACGGATGTCTCTACGACGGATATCTCGCTGACAGAGGTTTCATCCTGGTTTGCGTTGACGGACGCGGCACTGGCGGAAGAGGAGAAGAATTCATGAAGTGCACATATCTGAAGCTTGGCGACCTGGAGTCGAAAGACCAGGTGGAGACTGCTCTCTATCTTGGCACTCTGCCATACGTAGACAAAAACAACATCGGCATTTGGGGATGGAGCTTCGGCGGCTTCAATACTCTCATGAGCATAAGCGAGGGAAGAAACGTATTCAAGGCCGGTGTGTCAGTAGCACCTCCAACAGACTGGCGTTTCTACGACACCGTATACACAGAGCGCTATATGCGTACTCCTCAGGAGAACCCTGCAGGTTACGACACCAACCCTATCAAGAGAGCGGCTGGTCTCAGCGGCAGCCTCCTTATCTGTCATGGCCTTGCCGACGACAACGTGCATCCACAGAACGCTTATGAATACACGGAGGCTCTGGTCCAGGCTGACAAGGATTTCCGCATGAACATCTACACCAACCGCAACCACAGCATCTATGGTGGCAACACTCGCAACCACCTGCTCAGACAGATTGCTGACTTCTTTGTAGAAAAGATGAAGTAAACTCCTGACACACACCTGATTTGGAACAAAAGAACCAAACGAATAAAAAACAATAATGGCGGTTTCCCCAGCAAGACACTATATCCAAAGGGAAACCGCCATTATTGTTTTATCAAAAAGGAAGCTGCAAAGAGCTATTTAAAGCTACAAAAGGAAGATCTATAGCCCTTCAAAGCAAGAACTCTTAGCTAAAAAGAACAACACTTTTAGCCAAAAGTACAAACAGGTTATCCTCAACCAGCCTTCAGACCGTTTGTTTGAGCGTGGAAGTGTATCGTCTTTATTCCACGATACCTATTTCACTCCATCCACGAAGCAAATTTTCACAGTCCTCCTTTGCCACTTCTGCATCAACATCATACTCTTCCTGAAGTAAAGAAGCCATCACATCGGCATCAAACTCCTTGTCTTCCAAAGCCTTCCAAAGGAAAGCCGAAGTCTCGTTCATACTTATGATATTGCTGAAGTCTATGTTCTCTTTACCCTCAGCCACGACAATCTGCTCTCCACAGACGTCACGAAGATTGAATCCAGGTTTCTTACGCATTTTCTTCAATTGATATTTTCGGTTTTAACAATCCTGCGATAAGCAGCAAGTATATAGCGACGCACCATGAGAGGCGTCAGTTTAGTCCACAGAAACGAATACAGACACCATTTCAGGCCATTGGTCTTATCAATCTGTTCCCGACCTTTACGGTAGAATCCTATTGCCTCCGCCTTTACGTCAGAGAGTTTGCAGCGTTCAGTACCGATATTGCCGTCACCACGAAGTACCACATCCTCTCCATTTATGCTCACAATCCTATGCAACACGAAATGTTTCTCTTCTATTTCCGCCAGCACGGGCATCCCTACTTTAGGGTCTCTCGCCCGAATGAGCAATGCCTTGTCACGATTGTCTTCAAGAAAGGGTCGCATACTGTAGCCTCTCAGCGGCAAGGTCACGGTGTGTCCTTCCTCCAGAAGACTTATAACCTCTGGAATAAGTTCTGAATTTGAAAACAATTTCTCTTCTATATTCTTCATAAGATTATGTGTTAGCTGAACAGGGGCATGTTCATTCGTGATCAATCATCGAGTGGCAAACCTCTGCCGACTCTCGGTCTGGCAGGCAATGCAACGTATACAATTCAGAATATCTTATCACGTCAGAAATACAGTTGCAGACATTGTCAAACACCCTCTTGTCCCATCTCATAGTGGAACACGAAGGGAGGAATGAAGCAAAAGCCGCCACCGTAGGCAGTTTTTCCACCCAATTCCTCTCACAGCGTTCAATACGAGTTACTGCTGCCAGAGGAGCTTTCACAACACGATAGCATGGTGTCTTGCCGCTCCACGGACTGCCATAGACAAACACTTCTTCACCAATTACTCTCACCACAGGATTATCGTCATTCATGAGGTCACAGTCTGGTATATATCTCAGCCAGTTGCTCACCTGAGTGCTCTTTCCCGTCCCGCTTTGGGCTATGAAAGCATAGCCACGCCCATTGTGTCTCACCAACGAGGCATGAATCATCAAAGCTTTCTGGAAACTTGCAGCAAACGAGAATGCCATCATCACGGCATTGTTGAGCGCATACTGCCTCATGAAGAAATCCCCGTTCAGCGCACAGCGACAATCATTGAAGTCGGCGTTTGTCTGCAACAGACAACAAGACCTGCCTTCCAAATCCTTTATTATATACTGATAACTGGAATCCGGGAAGCGGTCTACAATCACATTGCCGTTTCCCGTATCGAAGTCTCCGATACGTTCCCTGTTTTCTCTTTTAGGCTGCAGCTTGTCGTCCACATAAAGACGCAGCAACAAAGACTCCTCCTCACACATCCTGTCGATGACAAAGGGTGTGAAAGAAGGAATCAGACTTGTTCCATCGGCATAATCCTCCGAGAAACATATTTCAATAGGGAATTCCGCTATTCGATAGAGCATTTCGAATTATTTCAATTTAAAAACAAGGACATGTCCCGGTCTCTATTCTCAATGCGCCATCACCACACGCTGATAGGCGAACTCTTCAGCCGGTATCAGCTTTACGATGAGTTTGTTCTTGCCAGCCAGTCGCTGCTTCATTGAACTCAATGACTTCTCTGCCTCTTTGCGGGAATTGGCATTTACTGTCACACAAGTAGCATGCTGAATGCCTTTGCCGCCCATGAATTCACGTAGTTGATAAGAATACTCCTGCTTGTTTGCCAGGATACCTGTTTTTCCTACAGTTGTTACAGAGTCAAGCTGCTGAATGGCAGTTACATAGGCCGTAGAATCATTGAACGATGTTGCCACGCCAAACACATAAGTCGTCTTGGCTCCCTTTCCTTTGGCAGCATAAGCGAGTTGCACTGTCGTCAATAGCAGTACTGCCATAAGTGCCACATATTTTAAAGATTTCATTATTCTGTTATTCGTATTGTTTCTATTTTGTTTTATATTTATTTCCTCATTTATCCATTTCAGTAATTACCCGATCCTCGGTTTTTATCATCCAGTAGCGCCGGACTATCGTATCGTTCCCATCTATGGAAATTCGATATGCCTGGTCGGTAGGCCCCTAACCTTATCTGTTGGTTATCAGCTACCGAGGAAGGATTTCAGCTGCTTGTTCTGTGTGGAATGGCGTAGTCGGCGTATTGCCTTTTCCTTAATCTGTCTTACGCGTTCTCTTGTCAGTCCATACTGCACTCCGATTTCCTCAAGCGTCTTTTCCGGTTGGTCTATTCCGAAGAAAGCCTCTATGACTTTGCGCTCCCTTTCATTCAAGGCCTGCAGCGCTCTCTTTATCTCCTCGCGCAGTGATTCCATGACGAGCTCGTTGTCAGGATCAGGCGAGTCAGAGTTAGCCATTATGTCGATAAGGCTTCCTTCCTCCCCTTCTTTTATTGGCGAGTCAACGGACACGTGTCTTCCGTTGATTTTCATAGCTTCACGAATCTTGTCCTCCGGCAGGTCGGTCTGCTCTGCGAGTTCATCAACGCTTGCCCTTCTTTCGTATTGCTGTTCAAATTTGTTCTGCGCCTTGTTAGCCTTGTTCACGGTTCCCACCACATTCAGCGGCAGCCTCACAATTCGGCTCTGTTCAGCGATAGCCTGCAGGATGCTTTGTCTTATCCACCACACGGCGTATGATATGAACTTGAAGCCTCTTGTCTCATCAAATTTCTCAGCAGCCTTTATGAGTCCGAGATTTCCTTCGTTGATAAGGTCAGGAAGACTGAGACCCTGGTTCTGATATTGTTTAGCGACTGAGACAACGAATCTGAGGTTTGCCTTTGTGAGGCGTTCAAGTGCCTTACGGTCACCTTTTTTTATCCGCTGCGCCAGTTCCACCTCTTCGTCTACGGTCAGCAGTTCTTCGTGTCCGATTTCCTGCAGATACTTGTCAAGTGAAAGGTCCTCGCGGTTTGTAATGGATGATGTGATTTTCAGTTGTCTCATAGAAAAAAGTTTTAACTAATTTACCAAATGCAAATATAATATTATTTATTCTAACGACAAAAGAATATATTCTTTTTTTTCAAATACCTATGAATATGATGTCAAAACAGCCTGTTTTGAATTAAAAAAGCACAGACAAACTGCCTTTATGTAGGTAGTTTGCCTGTGCCATTGATATTTTTATCGTTATTCCGTCGAAAGTTTTTACTGTTTGTCAAGCATCACTGCAAAGTAAGCCTTCTTTCCTGTCGGCGAAATTCCCTTGAGGATAAGCACTGGGTCTTTGCTTGTAGAAGCGTCCTTGACTGCCTTCTGCAGATCGTTGAGAGTCTTCATCGGTGTGTCGTTAGCCTGCTGGATCACGAAGCCTTTATAGACTGCCGCATCCTTGAGTGCTCCGCCGGTAACCTTTGTCACCACCAATCCGTAGCTGATGTTCAGGTCTTTCTTCTCCTGTTCTGTCACCGGACGGAATGTTCCGCCGAGCACATCCAGGTCAGCGTCTTTCACGATGTTCGTGTTGCCCTGCTCATTCTTGAGAGTGATGGTTGCGGTCTTCTTCTGCTTCTTGCGCAGGTATGTCACGGTCACCTTGTCGCCAGGGCGCTTGTTTGTGAGATATTCCTGGAATTCGCTCATCTTGACCACCTTCTTGCCGTCTACGGCTATGATCACGTCGCCTTCCTTGATTCCTGCCTCGGCAGCAGAGCCGTCCTCGTCTACCTTAGCCACATATACTCCCTCCATGGTTCCGAGGTCTACCTCTTTGCCCTGTTCTTTCTGAGAGTCGAAATACTTGTTCACGTCGATGGCTGAAACTCCGAGCACACCACGCTGCACAACTCCGTATTTCTTCAGGTCAGCCACTACTTTGTTCATAATAGTGGTAGGGATGGCGAATCCATAACCGCTGTAGCTTCCGGTCTGCGAGTAAAGCATGGCATTGATGCCCACGAGTTCTCCACGTGTGTTTACCAATGCTCCGCCGGAGTTTCCGGAGTTGATGGCTGCGTCGGTCTGAATGAACGACTCAATGCCGTTGGCTCCGAGCGAACGAGCCTTTGCGCTCACGATTCCGGCTGTGACTGTAGAATTGAGATTGAAAGGATTTCCCACAGCGAGCACCCACTCTCCCACTTTCAGTTTGTCGCTGTCGCCGATAGGCATAGCTGGCAGGTTTGTAGCGCTTATCTTTATGAGGGCGAGGTCTGTGGTCTTGTCCGTACCGATGATGCGGGCAGAATATTCTTTGTTGTCGTTGAGCGTTACAGTTAGCTCATCAGCTCCGTCCACCACGTGGTTGTTTGTCACGATATATCCGTCGGTAGATATGATGACTCCTGAACCGGAACCCTCTCTCTTTGGAGTCTGCACTTTTCTCTTCTGAGTGCCGCCATTACCGGGGTTTCCAAAGAAGCCGAAGGGATCGAAGAAGTCTCCGAAGGGGTCAGACTGCACGTCGACGGTCTGCACTTTGCTGTTCTGCAAGAAACGGATATGCACTACAGATGGCAGAGCCTTCTCTGCGGCGTAAGTCAGGTCAACTGGTTGGCTTGGAACTGCACTGACGCCCGCAAAAGCTGCTGTTGGCGTCGCAATGGTCAATGTAAGCGACATTGCAGCCATCGCAATTCGATTAGATAGTTTTTTCATTTCAAAATATCTTTATTGTTACACATTTCAGTTTGGTTTTCGGAGTGCAAATATAGACGCAACAAATGTAAAACTGCCATAATGTCTCATACTTTTCTTCTCTTTTAACAATCAATCTGTAAGCGTTAACGGCTCTTAGCGTGACATGTTCGTTTTTTTACTTTTGTTTAACCCAGACAGCATTATGGCAATTGAGAGGTTAACCCCTGACGGCATAATGACCGATTGAGGTTTAGAGACAAACGAGAGCCAATATTCCAAGAAACCAGAATCCAAGCAAACCAACTGTGGAATTTGGGATAAAAGAAATCCATCCGCCCCATGCAGCCTACGGATACATAGTCTACATGAGCGGATGGACCGGAATGTTTTTTGTTTATATTGTGCTTTTATGCCAATATATTTCTAATAGGAATCTTATTCTTCTTTACAAAATCAAGATGAGTTTCTATACGGAATCTTATATCTTCCTTACGAAACCTTGTTGAGCTTCTTGATGATAGAGAAGATGAAGAGTGCCGAAACGAGGCAGATGCCTGCGAGAACGCCCCAGATGGTCACGAGGTTGAAGTTCATACCCCACATGATTCCTGGCACCATAACGAGCTGGTTTCCGATAGCCGTAGCACCAAACCAGAGACCCATCATCAGACCTGCATATTTTGGAGGAGCAACCTTCGACACGAACGAGATACCGATTGGTGAGAGAAGGAGCTCTGCGAATGTCAGAATAAGATAAGTAGAGATGAGTACGTTTGCGCTTACTCGTGCGCCTTCGGTAGCTGCGTTGCCCTGTGTGAGCGGGAGTTCAAGACCCATTGAGCATACTGCCATCCACACGAATCCGAGGGCTGCAACGAGCATACCAAGACCGATTTTCTCTGGTGAAGTAGGTTCCTTGCCCTTCTTGTTGAGCCATGAGAAGAGAGCCACGCTTACTGGTGTAAGAGCCACCACATAGCATGGGTTGAACTGCTGGAAGATAGGAGCCTCGATGTCTACGTGGCTGTCGAGTGTGTTATACTTGTAGAAGAGGAAAGCTATGGCAGCGAGGATAACTCCGAATGCGATTCCCTTACCCTTGCCGGTCTTGCTCTGTGCAAGAGCGAAGCTTCCGTAAACCACGAAGATACAAGCCACGAGGTTTGTCACGTCGAACGCCATAGACTGCAGACCCTCAGAAGTCTTCTGTGTGAAGTCGCGTGCGAAGAGCGTCAGAGTGTTTCCGTTCTGATGGAATGCCATCCAGAAGAAGATAACTACTGCGAAGACGAGACACAGACAAACGATGCGCTCCTTGGTCTCTGTCTGAGAGAGTTCCTTTACTTCTGCCTTTGCTGCAGGGTCAGCCGACTTGCCATTTGTCTCGTTAGCGAGAACGTGCTTGTATGTTGAGCTGAAAGCATAATAGATTGCTATACTGAGGATGAGGGAAGCACAAGCCACGGCGAATGCAAAGTGATAAGAATCCGCCTCAGAAACTCCCAGGCTCATCTGCGCCCACTTCATGATCTTGATGGCTGCAGTAGGTGCGAACATGGCACCGATGTTGATTGCCATGTAGAAGAGTGAGAAACCGGAGTCGCGGTTGCTGGCAAACTGTGGCTCGTCGTAAAGGCGTCCTACCATTACCTGAAGGTTACCCTTGAAGAGACCCGTTCCCAATGCGATGAGGATGAGGGAGAGTCCCATGGCTGCAATTGCCACGCTGTCTTTACCGAGAGGTAGTGAGAGCACGAGATATCCGATGAACATGATGAAGATACCTGTGGTTACCATTTTTCCGAATCCGAACTTGTCGGCAGCTATACCTCCGATAATCGGGAGGAAGTAGACCATCATCAGGAATGTTGAGTAGATGGTACTTGCCACTCCGGTCTGGAATCCGAAGTTGGCCTGCAAATAGAGTAAGAACACGGCGAGCATGGTGTAGTATCCGAAGCGCTCACCTGTGTTTGCCAAGGCTAATGCCCACAAACCTTTTGGTTGATTTTCAAACATAATTGTGTTTTTTTTATAGTTAATAGTTAATAATGTTTCTTGGTTAACCTTCACGCCCCGCTGCTTCCCTTCTTCTGAGCGGTTTACCGCCGTTTAAGCAGCCTTGCGCCACCTCGACAGCAATCTGCCAATCCAGCAGCATCCTGCCACTTAAGCAGCCTTACGCCGCCACCCGAGCGGCTGTCTGCGTCACTTTGTGAGGTCGAAGAGATAAGTGAGCTTCACCACGATGTTTCCGAAGTTCGACTTTCCGAAGTAGTCTTTCTTCGAGTCTCCGTAGATGTTGCCGAGTCCGTAGTAGTATCTTCCTTCCAGCTGCAGGTGTCCAGCCTTGGGGTGTGAGTATTCCAGTCCGAGTCCAGCAGCTATTCCGTAGTCGAATTTGTTTTCCACGGGCATGGTCTCCTGCGCCACAGTCCTGTTTGCACGGTCTTGCAGATTGGGTGCCGAGAGGTCATAGCTTGCTTCTGTCGACTCGCTGAGCCAGATTCCCACCTGTGGTCCTGCCTGGAAGAAGAACTGCATTCCCTTCTTTTCCTTTCCCCATGCCAGATGTGCGAACACGGGGATCTGGATATAGTTTATGGTGCGCGAATATTCCTCTGCCTTCCCCGTCTGCGGGTTTATCACGGGAGCGTCGTTGAGGTCGAGTATATCTTCCTTCCATCCTATCTTGGCGTAGTTTACTTCTGCCTGCACCGAGCAGATGGTGTTGAAATATTTCTCACACACGTAGCGGAATGCCAGTCCTCCCATCATTCCGCCATACATTTTCTGGTTTACCTTTGGCGTGAATCCCACGTTGCTCATCACGTATCCTCCTCCGGCTCCTATGCTGAACACGCTCCGATGCTCTCCCACCTGTGCCATTGCGCCTGCGGGGAGCAGCAGCACCATGAAGAGTACCACGGCGAGAATTCTTGTCGTTTTGTTCATCTGTCGTTGTATTTTTCCTTTTGCCGCCGTTGCGGCATTTTCTCTTTCGGGCTTCAAATAGTCTTGCAGCCTTCCGGTAGAAGGCTGTCCGCAAGGCGACTTGCCGTTTGCCACCCGTTCTGCCATACCTTGTGGCGGCGTGTCAATAATTTATTATGGATATTGAGCGGTTCGTGTTGTAGTGCACGAAGCTCAGCGCCACGTTCTGCATTCCCGCAGCCTGGCTTCCAGCCTTTTTGAAGTGGAGCCGTGTCTGCAGCACGTTGCCATCAGCCTCTGTTCCGAGGAACTGCTTGCCTTTCTTACTCAGTCCTTTTATGAAGAAGAGGGCATGGTCGTGTCCTGTTATGGCGAAGCGCGGCTGGTAGTCCATCAGGCTCTGGTCGAATTTCTGTCTGTATTCCCTCTCAAATGCCTGTGTGGATGCCGAGAGTGGGTTATAATAGAAATGTGTGGGTATGTATGTGTCATACTTGCAGAACTTGTCGAGATTGTATTTTGCATACATAAGCCAGTCTGTGTAACCGAAGAGTGAGATTTTCACTTCTGGCTGGTCTGTCTTCAGCTGGTCGAGCTTTGCTATCACAGCGTTCAGCTCCGGCGAGCGCCCTGTGTTGAGCACCACCACGTTTGGTTTCTGCCTGCTGAATGCCTTGCTGAAATATTCCGCACTGTTTGTGAGGTTTGTAATGCTGCAGGTCATTCCCTTTTCCGTGAGCGCCATTCTGAGCGCAGAGGTGAACACCCCCTTGTCGCTCTTGGCGTCGTTGCAGTCCACCACCACCACGTGTGCCCCCTGGAAGCGATCGATGAAATTCTTCACAGTCTGCTGTGCGAAGAACTGCGGCGACTGGTAAACCTGGAATACGTTCGGGTTTTTCTCAACCTCGTTTCCTGTTATGGAGAACGGTATCACCATCTTTATGCCGTGCTGCTTGGCGAAAGCCGCCAGCGGCGCCACCTGTGCTGAGTATAGCGGTCCGAAAATCACGTCACACCTGTCGGCGCCCTCCTTGGCGAGTGTCTGGCTGATGTTGGCGTCGATGGGCACGTTCCATGCCATGACTTCCACGTTCTGCCCAGCCTTCTTCAGCTCGTCGCATCCCATGAGGAATCCCCTGTAGTATTCTATCATGCGTCGTCCGTCGCCGTCAACGTTGTGTAGCGGCAACATGATGCCCACCCTCACGGTCTTGTCGTCCTTTGCCTTCTGCGCTACGGCAGTCTTCTGCTTAGCCGTGGGCTTTTGTCCGTCGGGATATGGTATGAAGATATAGTCGCCTTTCTTCAGTTCGTAGCCCACCGCGTTCATGTCGGGGTTGGCCTTTATGAGCTGGTCCACGGTGATTTCATATCTGCGCGCTATGCCGAAGAGGGTCTCCCCTTTCTTCACTTTGTGCATCTCGCGGTAGTTCTGCTGCTGCGCCTCTGCAACGGCAGCGAAAAGCAGCAAAACCAGCAACATAGAAAATCTGAACAAACTTTTCATTTTATTTGCAAATCATTTATTTGGGCACAAAGATAAGTTGAAAAATCCAAACTCACAAATAATATCTTTTCTATTATTTTGCAGGACAGAGAAAAAAGCCGTATTTTTGCAAAAATAGTTATTAGCATGACAACGACAAGACAAATATTAGCATTCTTATCCCTATTCCTGTTTGCCGGCAACGCCTTTGCCGACGACGAGACTCCGACAATCAGCCCCACAGCCACCTACACGAGCGTTGACGGCGAAGTGACCGAAAGCACCGAGATGTCGGGTCAGGCCCCGCTCAAGGGAAGCTTTCAGGCCAACGCCAGCAACGTTGGCGACTACACCGCCACCTACGAGTGGCGCTTCACTCGCGAGGGCTCTGCGGAGCCTTATCTCATTAGGTATGAGGAGAACACGGAATACACTTTCACCAAGGCTGGCAGCCACAGCATAGTGCTCTACGCCACCTTCACCAAGGGCAATGACGTGATACAATACGGACAGGAATACTGGAGCGAACAGCCGCCGCTGCGCGTCACAATCAGCGAGAGTAAGCTGGAAATGCCCAACGCCTTCTCGCCCAACGGCGACGGCATAAACGACATATACAAGGCGAAAGACGGATACCAGTCGCTCGTGGAATTCCAT
>CAVBFA010000071.1:12894-15725 GCA_963594595.1 Oscillibacter sp.
ACGCCTACATCTTCAACCGCTGGGGACAGAAGCTCTACGAATGGACCAACCCCGCAGACGGATGGGACGGCAGATACAAAGGCAAGGACGTGGCACAGGGTGTGTACTACGTGCTCGTGAAAGCCAAAGGTGCCGACGGCAAGACCTATAATATAAAGAGAGACGTGAACCTGCTCAGAGGCTACACCGAAGGCACCAACACGGGAGGAGGAACCACCAGATGAAAAGAGAAGACGACAAGATATGCGTCTGGGGAGCCAGGGTACACAATCTGAAAAATATCGACGTGGAAATCCCGCGCCATAGCCTCACCGTGATAACCGGAATGAGCGGCTCGGGAAAATCATCGCTCGCCTTCGACACCATCTTCGCCGAAGGACAGAGGCGCTATGTGGAGACATTCTCTGCCTACGCCCGCAACTTCCTGGGCGGACTGGAACGACCCGACGTGGACAAGATAACGGGTCTGAGCCCAGTGATAAGCATAGAGCAGAAGACCACCAACAAGAACCCCAGGTCAACCGTGGGCACCACCACCGAAATCTATGATTTCCTGCGACTGCTCTACGCCCGCGCCGGCACAGCCTACAGCTACCTGACAGGAGAGAAGATGGTGAGATACACCGAGGAAGAAGTGGTCAGGATGATACTCACCGCATATGATGGCAAGCGCATATTCATCCTCGCCCCGCTGGTGAGAAACAGGAAGGGACACTACCGCGAACTCTTCGAGAGCATGCTCAAGAAGGGGTACCTCTATGTGCGCGTGGACGGACAGGTCATGGAGATAAAGAGCGGCATGAAACTCGACAGATACAAGAACCACAACATAGAAGTGGTGGTGGACAAGCTGCAGGCAAGGGAGAAAGATCAGGAACGGCTGCGCAAGAGCGTGCAGACGGCAATGAGACAGGGCGACGGACTGCTCATGATAATGGACAAGGACACGGACGAGGCAAAATACTACAGCAAGCGCCTCATGTGCCCCACAACAGGAATAGCCTACGGTGACCCGGCACCAAACAAATTCTCGTTCAACTCCCCCGAAGGAGCATGCCCACGATGCAAGGGCCTGGGCACCGTGAACGAGCCAGACCTCGCGAAGATAATCCCCGACACCTCGCTCTCGATACACGAAGGAGCAATACTGCCACTCGGAAAATACAAGAACCAGATGATATTCTGGCAGATAGGCGCAATACTCGACGATTACGGGCTCTCGCTCAAGACGCCCGTGGCAGAACTGCCGGACGATGCTCTCAACGACATACTCTACGGCAGACTCGAGAAGATAAGGATAAAGAAAGAGGTAGTACACACCACGAGCGACTATTTCGTTAGCTTCGACGGAGTGGTGAAATACCTACAGGCTGCCATACAGGGCGACGACAGCAAGGAGGCGCAGAAATGGGCAGACCAGTTCATGAGTGTGAAGACCTGTCCTGAATGCCACGGCGGACGGCTCAACAAGGAGTCGCTCTCCTACCGCATCTACGACAAGAACATCTCGCAGGTGGCTGAACTCGACATCAAGCAGCTCTACCTCTGGCTCGACGAAGCCGAAGCTCACCTCGACCACAAGAACAGGCAGATAGCTACAGAAATACTAAAGGAGATAAGGACCAGAATACGCTTCATACTTGACGTGGGACTGGAATACCTGGCCCTCAACCGCCAGTCAGTGTCGCTCTCCGGAGGCGAAAGCCAGCGCATAAGGCTCGCCACACAGATAGGAACACAGCTCGTCAACGTGCTCTACATTCTCGACGAGCCCAGCATCGGACTACACCAACGCGACAACGAAAAGCTCATCACCTCGCTGAAAGAATTGCGAGACATCGGCAACACGGTGATAGTGGTGGAACACGACAAGGACATGATGCTCAACGCTGACTACATCGTGGACATCGGACCGGGAGCCGGACGCAAGGGCGGCAAACTCGTATTCCAAGGCACACCAAAGGAGATGCTCAGCCAGCACACCGTGACGAGCGACTACCTCAACGGCACCAAGAGCATACCCGTGCCACAAGAGCGCCGACCGGGCAACGGATCCCATATCATCATACGCGGCGCCAAGGGCAACAACCTGAAGAACGTGGACGTTGACTTCCCCTTAGGCAAGCTGATCGTGGTAACGGGAGTGAGCGGCAGCGGAAAATCCACACTCATAAACGAAACCCTCCAGCCCATTCTCAGCCAACACTTCTACCGATCGCTCAAAGAACCCATGCCCTACGAAAGCATAGAGGGAATGGAATTCCTCGACAAGGTGGTCAACGTGGACCAGTCGCCCATCGGCCGCACGCCACGCTCAAACCCCGCTACATACACGGGAGTGTTCAGCGACATCAGGGCGATGTTCGTAAACCTGCCCGAAGCCAAGATCAGAGGCTACAAGCCCGGACGCTTCTCCTTCAACGTGAAGGGCGGACGCTGCGAAGACTGCGGCGGCAACGGATACAAGACGATAGAGATGAACTTCCTGCCAGACGTGATGGTGCCCTGTGAGGTGTGCCACGGCAAACGCTACAACCGAGAGACGCTCGAAGTGAGATACAAGGGGAAAAGCATAGCCGACGTGCTCGACATGACAGTAAACCAGGCGGTGGAATTCTTTGAAAACGTGCCCGACATACTGCGCAAGATAAAGACCATACAAGACGTGGGACTGGGATACATCAAGCTCGGACAGCCCTCCACCACGCTCAGCGGCGGAGAATGCCAGCGCATGAAGCTCGCCACCGAACTGAGCAAGCGCGACACTGGCAAGACGATGTATATCCTCGACGAGCCCACCACGGGACTCCACTTCGAAGACATCCGCATAC
>CAVBFA010000072.1:0-2406 GCA_963594595.1 Oscillibacter sp.
TGGTAAATATACTATTTAATTAGTGTCCCGTTAAAATCAGGACACTAATGATGGAAAATATGAAAACAAGCATCCGATGATAGTTGTAGGTCTTGAAACAGAACGTAAAATGAAGGATTTTGGATTGAAAGGCATTGATTTTGATAATGTTTATGGCTGATAATGTATTATCAGGAAAATGTATATGGAGGTATAAAGCACATTTTCTTGCCCCCAAATGTTTCAGTCTGCAATATTTTTTTTACCTTTGCACGCATAACATTTGTTAGTAAGACAAACAAACATATTAAAAGATATCTATAAACGTTATGATTCTTTTTTTCAGAACTCCTTCAAAGAGCGTGATAGCAACACAGGTTGACCATCAGCTCGACAGCAATGAGATTAACGAACTTTGTTGGCTCTTCGGAGACGCCATGCTCGAAAAGGCAGACAGCCTCGAGGGTTTCTTCGTGGGACCACGCCGTGAAATGATTACTCCTTGGAGTACGAATGCCGTTGAGATAACACAGAACATGAATCTCCACGGCATTTCGCGTATTGAGGAGTATTTCCCCGTCAGCTCGGCCGACGCTGACCACGACCCGATGCTGCAGCGCATGTACGACGGCATCGGACAGGACGTGTTCACCGTGAACCACGAGCCGGAGCCTATCAAGCGCATCGACAACCTCGAGGAGTATAACGAGCAGGAAGGTCTTGCCCTCTCGCCAGAGGAGATAGAATACCTGCACAAAATCGAGAAGCAGCTGGGCAGACCGCTGACCGACTCTGAGGTGTTCGGCTTCGCACAGATCAACTCGGAGCACTGCCGCCACAAGATTTTCGGCGGTGTGTTCATCATCGACGGCAAGGAGATGGAAAGCTCGCTCTTCGCCATGATCAAGAAGACGACAAAGGAGAACCCCAACAAGATTCTCTCGGCATACAAGGACAACGTGGCATTCTCGCAGGGACCGGTTGTGGAGCAGTTCGCACCGGCAGACCAGTCTACGTCTGACTACTTCCAGGTGAAAGACGTGGAGAGCGTCATCTCGCTGAAGGCTGAGACACACAACTTCCCTACTACAGTGGAGCCTTTCAACGGTGCCGCTACGGGTACGGGAGGTGAGATCCGCGACCGTATGGGCGGTGGTGTAGGTTCATGGCCTATCGCCGGAACAGCCGTTTACATGACAGCCTATCCTCGTCTGAAGGAAGACGAGCTGAGCCTCAAGGCAAGCAAGGTGGCACGTGGCGAAGACGCTGCCAAGGAATACACCGGCGAGCGCGACTGGGAAGACATCATGCCGGTGAGAAACTGGCTGTATCAGTCGCCAGAACAGATTCTCATCAAGGCATCAAACGGTGCTTCCGACTTCGGAAACAAGTTCGGTCAGCCGCTCATCTGCGGTTCGGTGCTCACATTCGAGCATCAGGAGCCTACCACTACCGACGAGGCAGAAACGAAATATGCCTACGACAAGGTGATCATGCTTGCCGGCGGTGTGGGCTACGGCACCAAGCGCGACTGTCTGAAGAAGGAGCCACAGAAGGGCAACAAGGTTGTCGTTGTGGGTGGCGACAACTATCGCATCGGTCTCGGTGGCGGTTCGGTATCATCCGTTGACACTGGCCGCTACAGCAACGGCATCGAGCTGAACGCCGTGCAGCGTGCCAACCCGGAGATGCAGAAGAGAGCCTACAACCTCGTGCGCGCTCTCTGCGAAGAGGACACCAACCCTGTTGTCAGCATCCACGACCACGGATCGGCAGGCCATCTGAACTGTCTGTCGGAGCTGGTTGAGGAATGTGGTGGACGCATCGACATGACCAAACTGCCTATCGGCGACAAGACGCTGTCGGCAAAGGAGATAATAGCCAACGAGAGCCAGGAGCGCATGGGACTGCTCATCGACGAGAAGCATATCGAACACGTGCGCAAGATTGCTGAGCGCGAGCGTGCTCCGCTGTATGTTGTCGGCGAGACTACCGGCGACGCACACTTCTCATTCGTGCAGGGCGACGGCGTGAAGCCATTCGACCTGGATGTGGCTCAGATGTTCGGACACTCTCCTGTGACATACATGAACGACGTGACAGTGGAACACCACTATCAGGACGCTACATACACTCTGAAGTCTATCGACGAATACGTGGAGCGTGTGCTCCAGCTGGAGTCGGTGGCATGCAAGGACTGGTTGACCAACAAGGTGGACCGCTCCGTTACCGGCAAGATCGCCCGTCAGCAGTGTCAGGGCGAGATACAGCTGCCACTCTCCGACTGTGGTGTAGTGGCTCTCGACTACCGCGGCCACAAGGGTATCGCAACAGCTCTCGGACACGCTCCGCAGGCAGGACTCGCCAACCCGGAGGCAGGTTCGGTATTGTCGGTGGCTGAATCACTGACCAACATCGTGTGGGCTC
>CAVBFA010000072.1:2416-15712 GCA_963594595.1 Oscillibacter sp.
CGCTCGCCGACGGCATGGACAGCCTCAGCCTGTCGGCAAACTGGATGTGGCCTTGCCGCTCACAGAAGGGCGAGGACGCCCGCCTCTATGCTGCCGTGAAGGCGCTCAGCGACTTCTGCTGCGCTCTACACATCAACGTGCCTACAGGAAAGGACTCTCTGTCGCTCTCCCAGCAGTATCCTAACGGCGAGAAAATCATCTCTCCGGGAACTGTCATCGTGACGAGCGGCGGCGAAGTGAGCGACGTGCGCAAGGTGGTATCGCCGGTGGTAGTGAACGACAAGAATTCTTCTATCTATCATATCGACTTCTCGTTCGACGAACTGATGCTCGGCGGAAGTGCTTTCGCACAGAGCCTCGGCAAGGTGGGCGACGACGTGCCTACGGTGAAGAACCCAGAGTATTTCGCCGACGCATTCAACGCCGTGCAGGAGATGATAAAGAGGGGCTGGATAATGGCAGGCCACGACATCAGCGCCGGTGGTCTCATCACCACACTGCTTGAGATGTGTTTCGCCAACACCAAGGGCGGTATGCACATCAACCTGCACGACATAGCAGGCGACGACGTGGTGAAGATGCTCATGGCTGAGAACCCGGGAGTGGTGGTACAGATTTCCGACGACCACAAGCAGGAGTTCAAGGAATTCATGGACGAGGCAGGCGTAAGCTTCGCCAAGATCGGATACCCTACTCCTAAGGAGCGCACCATCACGGTGAAGGCCGGCGACTACAAGCATGAGTTCGACATCGACAAGCTGCGCGACGTGTGGTATAAGACTTCTTATCTGCTCGACCGCGACCAGAGCATGAACGGATGTGCTGCAGAGCGCTACAACAACTATAAGGAGGAGAAGCTGGAGATGAAGTTCAAC
Organism: Oscillibacter sp.; assembly: GCA_963594595.1. Classification (GTDB taxonomy): domain Bacteria; phylum Bacteroidota; class Bacteroidia; order Bacteroidales; family Bacteroidaceae; genus Prevotella. The sequence continues at coordinate 3,292 of CAVBFA010000072.1, forward strand.
AAAGACTTCACCGGCAAGCTCGAGCAGTATGGCATCTCTGCCGACCGCCGCACGGCATCTGGCGTGAAGGCTGCCATCATCCGCGAGAAGGGTACAAACGGTGAGCGCGAAATGGCTTACTCTCTGTATCTCGCCGGATTCGACGTGAAGGACGTGATGATGACCGACCTCGTGAGCGGCCGCGAGACACTGGAGGATGTCAACATGATTGTGTTCTGCGGTGGATTCTCAAACTCCGACGTGCTCGGTTCGGCAAAGGGATGGGCAGGTGCATTCCTCTTCAACCCTAAGGCAAAGGAGGCACTCGACAAGTTCTATGCCCGTGAGGACACCCTGTCGCTCGGTATCTGCAACGGATGCCAGCTGATGGTGGAACTCAACCTCATCAACCCTGAGCACAAGCAGCGTGCCCGCATGCTCCACAACAAGTCGCACAAGTTCGAGAGCAACTTCCTCTGTCTCACCATACCGGAGAACAACAGCGTGATGTTCAATACTCTGAGCGGCAACAAGCTGGGTATCTGGGTGGCCCACGGCGAGGGCAAGTTCTCGCTGCCTGAGGCTGAATCGGAATACAACGTGATTGCCAAGTACAGCTACGCCGGATATCCTGGCAACCCTAACGGTTCGGACTACAACGTGGCAGGTATCTGCTCTAAAGACGGCCGCCACCTGGCTATGATGCCTCACTTGGAGCGTGCCATCTTCCCTTGGCAGAACGCATGGTATCCTGCCGACCGCCGCAACGACGACGTGACGCCATGGATAGAGGCATTCGTGAACGCACGCAAGTGGATTGAGAACAAGACGAAGTAAGAGGAAACGAATCTTACTGACGGAACCGCGGCGCACCAGATAGATGACCGCACTACGGTTCTACTGACATAAGGAAACGACAACCCTCCCCTCGAAGGCTAACACAGAGGGGAGGGTTCTTTTAATAATACAAGACATGAACCTGTATCTGACCTTTTTCAAGACTTTCTTCAAGATAGGACTGTTCACCCTCGGTGGCGGATATGCCATGATTCCGATTATCGAGAAGGAGGTGGTGGACAACTACAAATGGATAAAGAGGGAAGACTTCATCGACATCATCGCCATAGCACAGAGCTGTCCGGGAGTGCTCGCCATAAACATGAGCGTGTTCATCGGCTACAGGCTGAAGAAACTGCCTGGCGCCCTCGTGACGTGTCTTGCCACGGCACTGCCCTCGTTTATCATCATACTGCTCATCGCGATGTTCTTCCATCAGTTTGAACACAACAAGGTGGTGGAGGCGATGTTCCGCGGAATACGCCCTGCCGTGGTGGCTCTCATTGCCGCCCCTACATTCAAGCTGGCGAAGTCGGCTAACGTTACGCTTAACAACTGCTGGATTCCGATAGGATGCGCCTTGGCGATATACCTAATGGGAATATCACCGATATTGATAATACTGCTCGCCGGAATATGCGGATATGTCTACGGACAATATATCAAGCCCACGGAATAAAAAATAATATTATGCTATACCTGAAACTATTCATAACGTTCTTCCAGATAGGACTCTTCGGATTTGGCGGCGGCTACGGTATGCTGTCGCTGATACAGACGGAGGTGGTACACAACCATCACTGGCTCACGACAGCGGAGTTTACTGACATAGTGGCGATAAGCCAGATGACACCGGGACCGGTGGGAATAAACTCGGCTACCTACTGCGGATACACGGCGGCACACAACGCCGGATACAGCGAGGGAATGTCGATACTCGGAAGCGTGACGGCAACGACGGCTCTGGTATTGCCGTCGCTGATACTGATGATACTGATAGCGAAGATGTTTCTGAAATATATGAACACCACTCCCGTGCAGAGCGTGCTCAGCGGACTGCGTCCTGCCGTGGTGGGACTGCTCGGCGCTGCCACATTGCTGCTGCTGTCGAAAGAGAACTTCAGCACTCCCGACATCAACCCATGGCAGTTCGGAATCAGCTGTTTCCTGTTCATCGCCACTTTCATAGGCACATACTTCATGAAGATAAACCCGATAAAGATGATAGTATATGCAGCTTTTGCAGGACTGGTGCTGCTGTATTGAGAATTTTTATCCCCTACCCTTTTCTATAAACCCGAATCGGTCATCAGACAAAACGCTGATGACCGATTCGGGTTTTATTATTGTACGCCTCCGGCTATAGCTTTATCACCATAGCCAGACCATCGGGCGACACACCGATCTGAACCTTCTGTTCATCGTCAGCTGGCTCCACGCCGTCAACCTTCTTTTTCTTCTTTCCGGCAATCTTCTCCACTATCCAATAGCCAGCCTCAGCAGACAGATAACCGATTGCCGCTCCTGCCGCCACGTCTCCCCAATGATGGCGGTTGCGGCGCACGCGGTCTACTGCCGTCGCCGCAGCCACGGCATATCCGGCAACACTGATCCAGGGACTCACCTTGCCGTATTCCTTATGCAGCACCGTAGCGCCGCAGAAAGCCACTGCCGTGTGGCCAGAAGGGAAAGAACGGTTGTCTGTGCCGTCGGGACGGCGTGAGTGGACAGTATGCTTCAGAGCGTATGTAGTGCCGGCACAGAGAAGGAAAGTGGCTCCAGACTTGTATAGGCGCTGCTCCCACGAACTGCGGCTCGGCACACCAGCCATCTTGAGAATAAACGAAGCTGCCATGGGAGTATATTGCAACACATCATCGATACCGTCGCCGTGGTATCTTTTGTCTTGTGCCGAAGCGCCGATACAGACGCTGAAGGCGATGAATAGTAAGATCAGTTTATTTTTCATGTCGGCAAAGGTAGTGCAAATCGAGAGCAATGCAAAATAAAATCATTTATTTTCATTGCCGAGATGCAGCCTACCTTATCTAAAGGTAGTGCAAAAAACTGACTAAGCGAGAGAAATGGGAATTTATTCACATTTCCGAGCGGGAAGTTTTTATCTAAATCGAGAGCAATGCAAAATAAATTCATTTATTTTCATTGCCGGGATGCTACATACCTATATATAATAAAATAAGCCCGGCACAACACCGGGCTCATTAGTATAAAGAAGATAATCAGAAAATTATCTTACCACGATTTTCTTGCCATTGGCGATATAGATGCCTTTTGCCAGTCCAGAGGTGCTTTCACCAGCCTTGCGCACCATCTTACCGTCTATTGTATAGATGTCGGTAATGACGTTACCGTCGGTAGTGATATTCTCGATGCCCAAAGTGCTGTCCACTGTATAGGTGAGAGTCTCCTCGCGGTTTGTGATAATGTCGAGGTTATTAGAAGCATACATTCCCTCTGGGATGATGATCTTATATGTTCCGTCCTCAGTGATTTCCTTGTCCAGCTCAATCACATAGCATGACCAGTCTGTCTTGTGGAAATTCATCTTGGCAGTAGTCACCTCTGTATTGTCATCTGCATTTACAACGGTGATCTGCTTTTCCTGTGAGATGACACCTGCCTGATAGCGGCTGTCCACCCAGAACTCCACCTCATTGAGCTTGTCTACTGACGAACCGTCTTCTGGGTTAGCCTTTACGATAGCGATGTCAGTGTAGTAGTCCAGGGTAATCAACTCATTCTTATTGTATGCCAAAGCATTGCCTTCCTTGTCGAGAAGCTTCATCTTGATGTTGTAGTAGAGCGGTGCTGGAGTCTGCTCGGCGAGTTTTGAGAGGTCGAATGTTACAGAGTTAGTCGAGAATGTGGCATAAGGAGCCAAGTCGATTACATTTTCCGTATCACCGTCAACAACGGCAGTAGCGAACTCCACGCTTCCCGGTTCACCCTTGGTTTCCACAACGATTTCCTTAGGAAGTTCCTTCATAGTGAGAGCAGTCTCTGTGAACGACTGTGGTGTCACTGATTCAATAGAAACCTCTGAAGCTGCGATATAGAACGGGAATTCCATAGCCTTGTTCTTGACAACCCAGAAAGCCTTCTGCGACTGATACATTCCTTCCGGAATATAGAGAGTATAGTTGCCGGATGCTGTAACTTCTTCAGAGAGAGTGATGTTGAGGCGGTTGAACTCTGCGTCGTCCCACTTCACTTTACCCATACATACTGTCTGCTTCTGCTCGTTGAGCAATTCAACGCTGCGCTCGTGGTCGTAACCGCCGACATTGTAATTCTTGTCTACCCAGATAGAGAATTCCTTGAGCGACGAGTTTGTCGATCCTGGTTCTGGAGTCATTGCTATCGGACGGATATCTGTGAAATAGTCAGCATTGATGGTATCGCTCTCTGTATTATAGTATGCGTGCATAGTCTTGCAAGGTACGCCTGCCTTATTCTTCACCACGAGATAGATGCGATAGAACGTAGGGTTCTCTGCCTCATAATAGTTCTTCATGTTGATCTTCACGGAGTTTCCTTCTATCTTGGCGTCAGCAAGAATGTCAGTACGTGGAGTCTTGTCGATTTTTCTCAATGTGGCATGCTTGGCAACCTGTGCATAAGCCACTTCGTATGGCTCGCACTGGAAGTTGAACACCACTTCTTCAGGGAGTTTATCCATAGAGGTGTAGTTCTTCACATACTCCGTAGGTTCTATCGACTGGAGCACGAGCGGATGCTCACCGATGAAAATCTTGTTGAGACGGTTGTACTTCGATGCTGTGAGAGTAACCTTTGTTATAGGCTCTGATGTATCGTTGGTCCAGATGTTGCCGTCGAATTTACCGCAGTCGGCTGTCATACCGAAGTTGTCGTCGTAGATAACTTCGAGTCTTGTGATCTGATGACCTTCCTTTGCCTCGATTGTCATCGTACCGCTATAGAAGCGGAGCTGTGTACCGAACACGAGGTCATCCCAAAGGCAGTTGTCGTCAAGACCAGACTCCTTGGGTGATACCGTAGCAGTAAAGGCATCCTGCTCAAACACTTTGTCTTCTTTGATATACTCAATGTGTTCAGGAACAACGATTTTGTTGAAGTTGAGAGTGTCGACAACCGGTGTCAGCTCCTCAGCTTCCTGTGCCCATGACTGGCAAATGCCTATCAGCATGAGCGCGAACAATAGGAGATAATTCTTTTTCATAATGTCTACTTTTTTTAATATCCGCCAACGGTTATGAAGCGGAATGTTATGTTTGCAGTTTATTATGTAGGGTGTGCCCCCACTGTCTTTATCCCGCCGGCTGCGGGCTGCCTGCCATCGGCTATGCAGCCCGTAGCCGTTGTGGGATTATTGTTGCATTATTTATTTTGTCATTACAGGAATCTTGACTGCCTCGTGGCTACCGTCGGCATACTGTATGTCGAGGATATAGATACCGTTGTGCAATCCTCCTACCTGCATCTCAGCGTAGTTGCCGGCAGCGTTGCTTGTGCGTCTTGTGCGGCAGGCGAGGTCGGTAAGATTGATGCGGGCAATGCGATTGTCTGATGTCACCTTGATGGTGTTGTCAGAGAACGACAGGCTTGCCTTTTCCATCTTGGTCTTGTTGATGCTGTTTACAACGTCTCCACAAGTGAGGAAGACCGGTATTCTGACGAGAGAAGCCAGCTCGTCGTTTGTATTGACATAGAGCACTGACTCATAGAGTCCTTCTGGAAGTCCGGCAGTGTTGAGCGTAACCTTCACTTCACCTGTGTTGCCAGGAGTGGCGAAGAACTTAGGATTGTCCATAGAGAGCCAGTTCACAGCAGGAGCTGCCTTACCACCGATGTTGGTGCGCAGGCAGAAGTTAGACTCGATGCCGAGGTCGCCGAGTGACCACCATCTGTCGCCGCCTACATTCACGATGTCGCCATATCCGCGAAGTGCCGGTGACTGGTCTGTACCGATGCAATATGAGCTTGGGTCGATGCCTTCAAACTTCACGCCCACCCAAAGGTCTCTGCCGGTGATTTCCACCTGACGTGTGAGGTCGATGTGGTTCCATGAGTTAGACTTCGGTGTGAACTCCTGAGAGTAAAGCAGTTTACCGGATCTTGTCTGTGTGTTCTGGTCGAATATCTGCACTGTAGTCTTTTTAGGAGCAGTGGCGATGTTGATATCGATGCTTTCAACGAACATTCCTGATACATTCTCCAGCATTTCGGCCGGGTAGTACTGTGCATAAGTAGCGGTAGAGTTGCTTGTCAGAGCCACGTGGTTCTTCAGACCGTGGTCGTAGCGCATGGTGTATGAAGTGTTTTCGCTTTCTGCCGGCTCATTGGCTGCAGCCTGAGGAGCTTTTGCCATTACCATCTTAGGTGCTGTCAGATTGTCTTTGTCCTTGTCGAACACATAGTTGCTGCTTGGATACTGTGGCAGGATGTAAGAGTTTGTGATTGTTCCCTCAAGACGTCTTCCTGCTCCTTCGTTGCCGAATTCGAGTGTCAGTTCCTTTGTCGAGTTTGCAGGCACCACCTCGTCGATGGTCTCTACATTGCATTTCATCACGGCAGCGTTGTTGTTATATTCCACTACTACGGTGTAGTCTTCTGTCTCGCCGTAATCATACTCACCGCAAGGTGATGGCATATACTTGGAGGCTATGATACGCAAGAGCTTCTCGCCTGGAGCCACATTGCCTTCCGGAATCTGAATGTCGATCTTTCCGTCCTTGAGGAGTCCGATGCACTCGTTCTCTTCGTCGAATGCGCCATTGTCGTTCCAATCCACCCATGCCATGCAGTATGGAGCATTGTGCTTCACTTCGAGTGTGAGCTTCTCGCCTGCCTTGATGGTGGTCTTCATGTCGCGGTTGTCGGTATAGCATGAGCCTTGAGACTCACAGTTGATGTCGCCGAGCTTCACGGATGTGATCTTCTCGAACTTGCTTGTTGTAGACTGTGACTGGCAGTGTGTCTTTGTCACGTCGTTGTAGGTCTCGAAATAGCAGCTCTGGTTTGCGATGTATTCGTCACCAGGTGTCACATTTCTGATCTCAAATGAGTTGGCACCAGGTGCAGAGCAGTCGATGCGGCTCTTGAACATATAGTTGTAGCTGCCGCCGAGAGCGGGGATAGTTGCATCTACGGTCTCTGTAGCCACGAGATTGTCGCCTGCCCAGAGTTCCAGTTTGGTGTCGTTGACTTCTGTTGCGCCCACGTTTGTAAGCATCACTCTCACTTTCTCATGCTTTCCCTTTGCTGTTGCGCTTGGCAGATAAACGTCTTCTACCTTCATCGCCTTTGTGGCTGCCGGTGTGCCGTCGCTCTTCAGACAGAAGCACATTGGCATCCATGCCTCATAGAGTTTCGCATCGTCAATCTGGAGGTAGCCCTTGTAGGGTACCGACGAAGCACAGAAGAGGCTGAGCCAGCATGATGGCTTGTCGCCGAGGTCGGCAGCGGCAATAGAGAAGAATCCGTTCTCCAGCTTTATGTCTTCGCCGAGGTTTATGGTGAACTCGTAGAGTGGCTTGTCCTTCTCGTATATGATTTTGTTGTAATTGCCGATAGCGTCGATGATCTTTTCATACACCACCTCACCTGGCAATCCGTCTTTTCCTCTCTTATAGAACTTCACCTCCAACTTGATAGGCTCGGTCATCTTATGGGTCTCCGGGTCAATGCCGCCACGTTCTGAACAGCCTACCCAATCCGGATGCATCGGGTCTGAATTGTCATAGTATGAGAACATACCGATGAAGCGCAGGGCGTTGATATTATAGTAGCAGCCGCTAAACGACTGATAGAATCGTGTCTTGGTTTCGATACGTCCCATGTCGGCATTCTGATAGCCCACATACTGTGCGGACTGCTCGTATGAACCTCCTACTACAGTGCCTTCGGGGCAGGAGAGGATTTCAAATACGGTAGGTTCGTTGCTTGCTGCCTTACGCGTGTCTGAAAACTCCATGTGGCTTGCCTCTATCTTCTTTCCCGTGTTGTTAACTTCGTCCTGTGCGAAAGCTCCCAACGAAACAGCGAAACACATGGCTAGACCAAATAATTTTTTCCTGTTCATAATCTTCAGAATTGTTAGTTTGCGGACAGACCTCCAATGTCTCGCTGTTATTGATTTTCAGGTTATCAGACGCAGAAGTCGAAACATGTTGATATAGGAAAAACAATTGTCTTGATACGACCATTGAAAAATCTCTAAGTCAAAAATGTCTACGCCTTATTCTCTTTTTATTTATGCCTTGATGTTTTTCATTCCTGACGATGGTGTGATTATTTGTCTTCCGGGCTTTCATATTTATAATTAAACCCCACACGCGTCAGGTAAATTTCCACGGCAAATATAGACAACTGATTTCTTATTCCAAAAAAATCAATATAGACAAATAATAGACCGCAAGCTATCTTATTGTTAATCAGAGGAATATAAAACTTTCTATTTTCAAGAGAAACAGCGACAGGAACCGTCAATCATCTTTAATTCAAAAATTTGAAAGGCTTTCAATATTACGTGTTCCCTATTTTTGTTTTCCATTATTTGTTCGTTTCACGTAAATTGTTCACTAAAAAATGACTAACTTTGCATATGCGAAAGATTATTCTAATACTCATCACAATATATATCATCTGTTCATGTGGCAGGCAAAAAGCGCCGTCGCCCTTTTTCGTGTGGAAACCCACCGATGCAGCTTTCGACTCCGTAACGCAGGACCTTGAGCGTGCTTACTGTTTCAACTACGACAAGGAAAATATCCTGCGGCTTACCCGGAAACTCGACGACATGGCGAAGGCTGACGCAAAATCACCTGTAAAGAAAGGCCGTGCCCATTTCTTCAAGGCACGTTTCCATTACTCTTTCTCTTCCTACACCACAGCATGGAACACTGATGCCGAAAAGGAACTGCAGTCGGCTTATGACTCTTATCCCGACACGGCGGCGTATCCCTACGACATGCTGCGCATAAGGTATGTGGAGAACAAGATAAAGCCGCGCTCCATCGAACAGGAGTATTTCACAAGCATGAGCATTGCCGAAGAGGCTCACAAGTTTGGCGACCCGCTCACCGAGGCTGGCGCTCTAAACAACATCAGCTACATCCTTCTCACACTGAAAGACTCCACACAGGCGATTTCGCTCAACAAGAAGGCTGCCGGGATTTTCCATTCGCTTGGGATGTATGACTGGGAACTGAAGATTCAACTGCCTTACACACAGTATTATATAAAGAGCGACCCCAAACTTTATCATAAGATCATTGACGGTCTGTCGCAATACTCTATCGCAAACCGCGACACTCTGATGCGCGTTAAACTGCTCCACTTGCTATTCATCAACAACAACGACGTGTCATACATTCACTCTGCCCTTAAGCTCATTGCCAACGAGAGGAGCGAGAACATGCGCAATCTCCAGGCTTACTATGAGAGCGTTCTTGCGCTTGACGCCTTTGAAAGGGGTATCGACAACGACTCGATATGCAGTCTGGCGGTATCGGCTGTCAACAAGATGACGCCTTCGATGATGCCTGAATATTCGCTGTCGGTATATCGTGCGGCTATCGAACTGATGAGGAAGAGGGGTGATATTGAAGCCACCGTGGATTACTTCAAGCGCTATGAGCGATTGAACGATTCCATCGTCGATGCCAGGTCGCACAACGAAGTGCTACGAAACATCGCCACACGCAAGATTGCAGAACACAAAGCGGTGCTGATGGCAGAGCGCAACAAGGAGCGGATTGCCTATCTGGCGGTTATCTTAGCTATCATAATTATCGGTGGAATCGTGGTTTTTTATCTCGTCAGACGCCAAAACAAGCTCAGAATGTCGAAGCTTCAGGCTGAGCTGGCACTCACACAGAACCAACTTCAGCTGGCTTCATCGCAGCTCGTGGTGAAGGAAAACGAGAATGTGGTAAGAATGGCTATCGATGCCATGCGCCAACTGGTGAAGGAGGGCAAGGTGGCAAATGCCGAAAGCAATGCAATATGCAACGCATTGAAGGCGCATCTCAACAAGAGCGACGAACTGGAGGCGTTCGGACAGATATACGAGCGCGTAAGCCCGAACTTCGCCAAGAAGCTGAAAGCCACTTGTCCGAAACTTACCGAAGGTCAGCTGCGCATGGCTGAATATGTGGCAATGGGTATGGACAACAGACAGATATCGAGGGTGATGATGATAGAGTATAAATCTGTCATCACAGCGCGCTACCGCCTTCGCTCCATACTGAAACTATCCAAAGAGGAAAGTCTGGAGGATTATCTGCGCCTGTTCACTGACTATTAGTCATAGACTCAGGGGACTGCAGCATTATAATCTTTCTGTTGATTAAACCCAAAATACAAACAAGGTCTAATGACCGATTTGGATTAAAATTGGGCACGGTGCTTGCCCAACTGGGGCAACGTGCTTGCCCATCATGGGCACGCTGCTTGCCCCTGTTGGGCAGATTTGGTTTCCGATACCTGCCCATTTACGGAGTTCAGCCAATGCATGCAATTCCTGCCATCTGACAATTCCTCTCATCAGCAAACCATCCAGATGGAATTTCTCTCATCAGCAAACCATCCAGACAATTGCCTGACAATCGCGCGACAGTCAACTATCTGTATGTCAGAATATTACAGCAGAAAACCAGACAATCTGACAGTTTTGACGATTTTCCATGATTTATTTGCAAATCTCAATTATTTTTCCGAATATTGCAAAAACAACCTTAATTCATATCACTATGTAAAAACATAAGTAAAAAACAGGTAAATACAGTTTCTATGATTATGTCAGAAAAATTAATTGGTAAAAGCATCAGAGCATTCCTGCTGATTATTTTCCTTATTAAAGGATATACAGCAAATTCACAATCAATGTATAAGATTGATGTCAACGCCTTTGACCCTCAGGTCATTGAGATAGTCAAATCTTATATTCAGAAAAATGACACTACAAGTTCTTTCCTCTTGTTGACTTACGACAACTTTATATCCAAAATCAAAGATTCCTATCTGGATGGATGTTGTTTCATAATAGGACCTTATATAAAGGGCATCATTAATGAAAATCCATCGGTAGAAAAAGATCTTTGGGGATTCGATATTGTAAAGGACGATATGGAGAAGGGCATTTCTGCAATCAATAAATACCCTACATTGTACTTCTCGATTGGAGAACACGATGTCTATATTCAGTCGTCTCTTGACAAATTGCTTTCCAACAACGGCACCGGGCTATCTTCCAATATCCAAAGAGACAATCCTATCAGCAGGTATCTGGAGTGTTCGGAAGTCGTTGAAAAAGTGCTCGTAAATAAAGAAATACGGTTTCAGGTTAACAATTCGTTAAAGTCTGATTTTCCAATGGAAATAGGCAACATATCATCTGACATACAGTTCAAGCCTTAATATTAAAACGACAGTCTCACATATTAATATATAATAATTATGATTTTGAAACGCATCTTGTTTTTCTTCACCATAACCTGCTTAACTGTAGGATGCGTGGATTCCCGGCACACCTTTGATGCCTTCTGCATTGACGCAGAAAGGATAGACCCACAGGTGCAGAAGGCCGTGAATGAATATATAGCAAACAAAAAGAACAAATCTTTTGTTCTGACTACAGCATCTTTGCTGGATTTCTGTCTCTTTTACAAGAAAACCTGTGACGTTTACGTTATCAGCCCTAACTATAGCGGCATAATAGATTCTACACAGAGCGCTTATGTTAAAGACACCACTTTTACAGGATGTAGGATTCCTCACTTCAGATGGACACTAAAGACAAGCCCTGTGTATCATTGCCACATGAAGGGGAAGACGGTTTTCCTGCAATCTTCTGTTGATGATCTCATAAACGACCAAAAGACTAATGAATATTTCACAGAGTCTGCCACACAATCTTCCAACGGCCGCAACCAATACATGCGAGAAAGCATGTGCATCATAAAGAAGCCGAACGGAGAGGTGAAAACCTTCATCGTGGGCGACTCAATACTGATGAATGATAATCTGCGTGAAATGACCGGTTTGGATTAAATGGACAATTTAAATTATATAATTATGTCAGGAATAGGATTTGGAAAATTAAGTAGACTTTTAAATGTAGTCTTAATGTCTGTCTTTGCACAGGTCTGTTTATCGCAGAACCTTGTTGAGATAAAGAGTAAAGATATTGATAAAGAGTTATTGGAGATTTTGGAAACACATGTCAAAAACCATCCCACAACCCAATCATTTCTATTGACCTCTGATGCCAATTTCAATTACGATTGGCCATGGAACTTATACTTTGCGCATATTCTAATAATAGGGCCGTTTTTGAATGGCACGATAAATCAGCCCGACAAAACTTGTGATTACGATGCAGAAATCATGCAGAATATATTCGAGGGGATTTCTCCCGTCACTAAAAATCCAACAGCTTATTTCTATATCAACGACAAGATTGTGTATATACAATCTTCATTGGACAAAATGATTGACGCAGACAAGTCAGACATGTCATTCGATAAAAAATCTGATAATAATCCGATAATGAAATATATGGATGAAGCAGATATCATTACCGTGAAATATAATGTATATC
>CAVBFA010000073.1:0-15688 GCA_963594595.1 Oscillibacter sp.
ATGAAGACAGCGTCAATGCATACCGCGACATCGTGAATGCCATACGGACTGCGGAAAAGAAGAAATATGCGGAAGGACGTGCAGAAGGACGTGCGGAAGGACGTGCAGAAGGACGTGCGGAAGGACGTGCGGAGGGACGTGCGGAGGGCATAAGTGAAGTTGCCAAGACAATGCTCAACAAGGGAATGACGGCAGAACTCGTTGCAGAAATGACAGGATTGTCAATTGATGAAATTCAACGTATCATTTAACTCTAAACGGTCATTATGCCGTGTAATAGAATATTTTAAACTGCTTGCAGTCTTTTGCCTGTCACAAGGTGTCTTTTACCTGCTTTCAGATCACTTATGGCCCGCATATTCATAGCTATACGTTTCAACGACGAGTTCAAGAAAGTACTCGTAAGCATACAGGATGCCCTGAAAGCAAAAGGCGTCAGCGGAAACTATTGCCCTTATGGCAACCTCCATATGACTCTTGTCTTCATTGGCGAACGATATGACCTGCAGAAAATCGGAAAGGCTGTGAGCGAAGTGGAATTCAAGCCTTTCACCCTGACATTGGACAGACTTGGATCATTTTCCACGAAAGTCGGAGTCATCTGGTGTGGAACGAAGGAGAACGAACCTGCCACGACTATAGCCAACCAGCTACGCGAACGACTCACGGCACATGGAGTTTCTTTTAGCACCAAAGCTTTCTATCCCCACATATCCCTGGTGCGACACCCGTCACAAATAGTTACAGACATCGGTGTGCCAGCGGCAAGCATCAAGGTAGAACGAGTTTTCGTGATGAAATCCGAACGTATCAATGGAGAACTGATATATTCTGAAATGGCAGAAACCGAATAACGCCTGCACCTGTAATCCTTGCATCATATAAAACCCATAATGCCACCTATGTTTCCGCCGTTCTGCGTGGGAATATGAATATTTTTGCCTACTTTTGCAGCGTTTTTCATTATAAGTACAAGAAAGAGACATGATTACAGTTGATGGACTGACCGTCGAGTTCGGCGGCACCACCCTATTCAAAGACATCTCCTTCCAGATAAACGAGAAGGACCGTATAGCCCTGATGGGAAAAAATGGAGCAGGCAAGAGCACGCTGCTCAAGATTATCGCCGGTGTCAGGACTGCCACACGAGGCAGCGTTTCGGCACCGAAAGACTGCGTCATCGCCTATCTGCCACAGCACTTGATGACAGAAGACGGTCGCACCGTGTTTGACGAAACCTGCCAGGCATTCGCCCATCTGCACGAGATACAGGCTGAAATAGACCGCATCAACAACGAGCTCACCACGCGCACCGACTACGAGAGCGATGAATATATGCAGCTCATAGAAAAAGTGTCGGCGCTGTCAGAGAAATTCTACGCCATAGACATGTCTCATTTCGAAGAGGACGTAGAGAAGACGCTGCTCGGACTTGGTTTTGAACGCTCTGACTTCAACCGCCCGACGAGCGAATTCTCCGGAGGATGGCGTATGCGTATCGAACTTGCCAAGCTGCTGCTCAAGTCGCCCGACGTGCTGCTGCTCGACGAGCCTACCAACCATCTCGACATAGAATCCATAGGATGGCTCGAAGACTTTATCATAAACAGTTCGAAAGCCGTAGTCGTGATCAGCCACGACCGCAAATTCGTTGACAACATCACCACAAGAACCATAGAGGTGACCATGGGGCGCATCTACGACTACAAAGCCACCTACAGCCACTATCTGGAACTGCGCAAGGAGCGCCGCGAACAGCAGATGAAGAAATACGAGGAGCAGCAGAAGATGATTGCTGAGACGAAAGACTTCATCGAGCGTTTCAAGGGCACTTACTCAAAAACTTTCCAAGTGCAGAGCCGCGTGAAGATGCTTGAGAAGCTGGAACTCATCGAAGTGGACGAGGAAGACACCAGCCACCTGCGCCTCAAGTTCCCGCCAAGCCCGCGCAGCGGTTCCTATCCCGTACAGATGAGCGATGTGGCAATGTCGTTCGACGGCAAGAAGGTTTTCAGCGGTGTGAACCTCACCGTGGAACGCGGCGACAAGATTGCCTTCGTGGGACGCAACGGCGAGGGTAAGTCAACGCTCGTGAAATGTATCATGGGGCAGCTGCAGAACGAAGGCAAACTGGAGCTCGGCCACAACGTGCAGATAGGCTACTTCGCCCAGAACCAGGCATCGCTGCTCGACGGCAACCTCACGGTATTCCAGACCATCGACGACGTGGCAAAAGGCGAAATACGCAACAAGATACGCGACCTGCTCGGCGCATTCATGTTCGGTGGAGAAGACTCCACGAAGAAAGTGAAGGTGCTCTCTGGCGGCGAACGCACGCGTCTTGCCATTCTCAAGCTCCTGCTGGAACCCGTAAACCTGCTCATCCTCGACGAGCCCACCAACCATCTCGACCTCAAGACCAAGGACGTGCTCAAGCAAGCCCTTCAGGACTTTGACGGCACACTCATCGTGGTAAGCCACGACCGCGACTTCCTCGACGGTCTTGTAAGCAAAGTATACGAATTCGGCCACGGCCGCGTTCGCGAACACCTCTGCGGCATCTACGAATTCCTCGAGACAAAGAAGATGGAAAGTCTGCAGGAGTTGGAAAAGAAATAATATCAGCAAAACGGCGTGAAAGACTCTTTCCATATATTAAACCCGGAATTGACAAAGGACCTGTTTCGACAATTAGCCTTCATGACATGGCATGGCGAAATGGGTCCAAACAGCAAGTGCGCTTCCGATTACAGAAAGAGATATAGAGTCAGCACTGCAAAGTATGATGACAATATCCAGAAACTCTTGTCTCTGAATATTCTCCAGACCACTTCGTTTGTCAATCGTGAATACCAATTAGAGATTCTGATTCAGCTGATCAAGAATCACTCAGACTGGCTTGAAGACTTCAAAAAACTATGTCCGTATGGAAGGTCAAGCACAACGGCTGATTATCTCTCTAAAATAGCGAGACTTATCATCAATAATGATTTTGAATCAGTCAGAAAGCTCTCAAGACCATATTCGGGACTGGGGCATGAACTGTTCAACCTATTTAAATATGTAGAGAGATTGGCTACCGAAGACACTCGTTATCTCAGAATATTGAATGATGATGAGATTGGCTTGATGATAGATGAAATCTTGAAAGAAAAATTCAACAACGACGAGTTAGACGATGCCCTCTTTGACAACCTTGCTTCATTTATCCGTCCGAGTCTCAAATCCCATGATGCTCTGACCGATGAAATCCTTACATACAAATATTTCCATTCAGGCAAACTGAGCAAGACCAGCGGCAAAACAATGTGGTCGCAAGCCTTGTCTGCAACAATATCCATGTATGAAGGACAGCTCACGGAATCATACGAGGAATTCCAAAAAGCCAAGCGCTTCTTAGGGCGGAATTCTGCCTTTCCTTGTGTCGTTTTCAATTACGCATATGGCATTCTGCTTTATAGATTAAGCAAAGAGGAACAGAACCATACATCGTATCAGGACAGTCTGTCTGCATTCACCAGGACATCCCAATACAAATACTGTGATGACAACTTCTGCATACGCACTATTCTTGAAAACATCGACTTGGATCCGGTAGCAGCATGTAAAAACGTAAATAAGAAAACAGAACTCATACTCAACAAATATGACTGCAAGGGATATAGAGCCTGGTCTTACCTTCTTTGCAGATTTTTTGGCTGCTCAAATGTGGACAAGACAGACACAATCCCAAATTCAGCAATCCTGCAACACGAATTGTCCACCTGGCTTCCAGCCGGACAGGATGCCAAGGAGAGCAACAGAAATTCTTTTCACGGAAATCCGCTAATCAGCACTATCCGAAAGACAGAATCATGGGAAGTGATGCTGACAGACCTGTCAAGCAAACTGAAAAAGGAAGCTACATCCATCGACAGACGGATAGTATATTATGTCACGGGGAAATCCCTGCATGCAATTTGGCTACAGGAGAAATCGGAGGAATCACAATGGACCGACAAAGCATTGCTGTCATTGTCTGGAATGATGGCAGGCGAATATGACTTTGCCGACTTTTCAGACATTGCCATCGCCAACGGCCTATACAAAAACAGACATGAGAATCATGAATGTTCCGACATAGACATTCTTGTTCCTTATTTATACGGAACAGGACGCCTCTTGTTTGGAAATGGAGAAACACAAGGAAACGAAGCTATCATCAGACAGGAGAAGCCATACTTGAAATTCGATGGAGACGGGAATAATATTGACATTTCATCAAATCTGACGGTAGATAGCCAAGGAAACATCCCTCATCACATCGTACGCATGACCGGTCCCGGCGAATATTCATTGATCAAGACAAACGTTCTACAACGCGACATTGTGAGAAGGTTCTTATTGATGAAGCATTTTCCGTCTACAGCCTTGAACAGTCTCAGAAAGGCCATTGCAAGCATCAAGGGAATAATTGACATATATGACGAAAACATCACAAAGATACAGCAAATGGAATATATGTCTAAAGGCATCATGGCTGTAAGGATTTCACCGGCTCCGAATATGTTTGACATTGAGATACAAGCCACTGCAATAGAAGACGGTACAGGACGTTTTCCACCTGCTGACGGAGAAAAGATTGTATTCGATGATGTCCATGGACTGACCCACTGCATTGAAAGGGATTTCACAAAAGAACATGACAACTATCAAGTCATAGATTCTTTCTTGGTTGATACCGCATATGCAGAACGGTGTGGATTCTCAAAATACAGACTGTCAGAAGAAGGGCTCCTGAATTTACTGGAATTCGTTTATGGGCATAAAGACAAATACTTTGCTGAATGGCCAGAAGGTACACCTATGAAGTTCAGGGGAACTATAAGCGCAGAAGACATAGACATTCAGGTAAAGAGTAATGTGGAATGGTTCTCTGTTGAAGGTATAGTCAGGATTGGAGGCATGAAGCATTCATTGGAAAGCCTAATCAGAAATTGCTGCAATTCTACCTTTCAGAATTATATAAAAATAAGCGATGACGAGTTTGTCAGAATTAGCGATAAGCTGAAGAAGCATATCGCCTTGCTGGACACATTTCCAACAGAAAAGAAGAAGAAAAAGGTTCCGAAATACCAAATGGGGGCATTAGCCAATGTGCTAAAGAAATTACATTATCATTCAGACAAGGCATACACGTCTTTCATGGAAAAGACAAAATCTGCTTTTGCCCTCCACGCTGAAGTGCCTCCTACGCTCAATGCCACTCTGCGCCCCTATCAGAAAGAAGGTTTCCAATGGTTGTGCAGGTTAAACGCATGGGGTGCCGGTGCTTGTCTGGCTGACGACATGGGACTTGGCAAAACGCTGCAGATGCTTGCTTTCTTGTTGTATAAAGCGGCAGAAGGACCGTCTCTGGTGGTTGCGCCGAAATCCGTAATACAAAATTGGATGTCTGAAGCGAAACGGTTTACTCCTACCCTACATACGATTCTGCTGAATGAAGAAACGAATCGTTATCAGACTATCAAAGACAGCAAGAAAGATGATGTCGTATTGTGTACTTATGGTCTTTTGACAACAGAGGGCGAATTGTTGGAAAAGAAGGAATGGAATGTGATCTGTCTGGATGAAGCCCACCAGATAAAGAACCGTCAGACTGCGGTTTCGCATACTGCCATGCAACTCCATGCCGGATACAGGGTAATACTGACGGGCACACCTTTGCAAAACAATCTGAGCGAATTATGGAACCTGTTCCAGTTCATCAATCCAGGTTTGCTGAACACATGGCCGGTATTCAGAGACAGTTTCGTCGCTGTTCCACCGGATGAAGAACATAGAGAAATGCTAAAAGACCTGACACAGCCGTTCATTCTGAGAAGGACGAAGCATGAAGTACTTCAGGACTTGCCGGAGAAGACCATCCTCACCCACATGGTAGAGCAAACTGATAAAGAACTTGAAGTGTATGAGGAGATGCGCAGACTCACGGAAATAAAATTCAAGGACAAAAAGACAAGGGCTGAAAGGAATGAAGCCAAAGAGCTACGCATGAACTTCTTTACAGAACTCATGAAACTACGGCAGGCCGCCTGTTCAATGAGACTTGTCTATACGGGATGGAAAGAGCAGTCGTCAAAGATTGAAGAACTGATGAACTTACTGGATGACATCGTATGCAACGAAGAAAACAATGTCATCATCTTCAGCCAATTTACAAGTTTTCTTGAAATGGTAAAGCCTGAGTTCAAGAAACGTAACTGGGATTTCTTATACTTAGACGGACAGACGCCAATGGACAAGCGCAAAGAAATAGTAGCCAAATTCCAGAAAGGAGAAAGCAGGATTTTTCTTTCCAGTCTAAAAGCCGGTGGACTTGGCATCAATTTGACTGCTGCCAATTATGTCATACTATTGGACCCTTGGTGGAATCCTGCCATCGAGAACCAGGCCATGGACAGAGCCCACCGCATAGGGCAGAAAAGAGAGGTGACTGTAATCAGACTGATTACCTGCCAGACAATAGAAGAAAAAATCCTGCGTCTGCATGAGAGAAAGCAGGAACTTTCTGATGAGATACTGGATGGCACTTCTGACAGTTGGCAACTTACTTATGAAGACATTCTTGATATGGTATCACCATTTTAAATACAGCGAATCATGAACAAAGACAGAATAAAGAGTTTGCTTAAAGCCATGTGTAAAGGGGCTTTTGAACGAGAAGAAACGATTGCCCTGTCACTACTCAGTTCATTGGCAGGAGAGTCTATATTTCTCTTGGGATTGCCTGGCGTAGGCAAAAGCATGATTGCCAGACGCCTCAAGATGGCTTTCAAGAACAGCACCGGATTTGAATATCTCATGAGCAGATTCTCCACTCCGGATGAAATCTTCGGACCTGTGAGCATCAGCAAACTCAAAGACCAAGACACATACGAGAGAATTATCGACGGATATTTGCCTACTGCTGACGTGGTTTTCCTCGACGAGATATGGAAAGCCGGGCCTGCAATACAGAATTCCTTGCTCACCGTGCTTAACGAGAAGGTATACAGAAATGGCGAAAAGGAAATAAAACTTCCTCTGAAAGCCGTCATTGCCGCATCTAATGAGCTGCCGACTGAAGGAGAAGGACTCGAAGCACTATGGGACCGATTCCTTATCAGATATGTTGTAAAGCCCATTAAAGACAAGTATAAATTTCTTTCTTTACTTATAGATTCGCCTGAAGAGTGTACCGTCCCTGAGGAACTGAAGATATCTGAAGAGGAATTCAATGACATCAGAATTGGTTCACGCCGAATAATCGTGCCACATGAGATAGGGGAACTTATCTTCAGCATAAGAACAACACTTGAGTATGCCCGAGAAAACGAGAATGTTCCTGTCGACATCACCGAGTCAGACCTTGTGGAACCTCCGTATGTTTCCGACAGACGATGGAAAAAGATTATGGGACTGATGCGTACATCTGCCTTCCTCAATGGAAGAGACAGAGTGGACCTTTCTGACGCTTTGCTGATAATCCATACATTGTGGGACAATGACGACCAGATATATTCTGTCATCAAATTGGTTGCCGAAAATTTGGCCGCCAACTACAAAAGATACCAAGCCGACATATACGGCAACATAATAGGAGGAGAACGACACACAAGACCGATAGGCGAACTACTGTCGCCTGATGGCGAGAATTACACTTTCATGGTAGGAGATGAAGAGGTGTTTGTAAACAAACAAGACTATGCCAGTCTGAAGCCCGGACAATTCAGATATGGTGTCATGACAGACGACAGCAAACTTCTCATACAAGATGAAGCAACCGGATTACGCATCAGGAAAACCATAGACGGCATTGCCATAAATTCATTCTCTTATGCCCTGAAACGTGACAGCAAAATCCGGTCAGGCTCCATTGACGACATGATGGCAGGAGTAAAGAAGGAGATGAAGCATCTTGAAGAGGATTTTGCTTCACTCATCAACGACAATATCTTCCTGAATTCATACGATAGCTATCCTTTCTTGCACCACGCTTTCGACAAGATGAAAAAGAAGACTATAAAAAAAGGATATTGACGAATGAAATACAGCACCCTCATCAGAAAGCTCTTAAAGGCTTCAAGCGATTCAAGACATAAAGGAAGCGACATCGCCATGCGCCTACGCGAGAGATGCGTTGACGGAATAGACATAGTCAGAATGACATTGATGAATGTAGTCTGCGACCCAAGGTTCAAGATACACGTTTGTGGATTTCCGGCATGGAAGGCACTCGCACAGCAACAGTTAGAGGCGTTTGCGACACAGCTTATGTCTATACCGGATTTGACAGAAGAAAAAGCCATGTTCTGCATGGATGACATGCTGACATCATGGTATGAAAAAGCCGTTGCAATTTCTTCAGAATACGACAGTCAAAGTGCGAAATTCGTATCTCTGCCTAAAGACAAGAATTCACAAAGTTACGAAACGATAAGAAATGCCTTGAAGGAATTTATAGAGGGGAAAACGGTAAATGACAATGACGAGGATGCTCCTGCGTTTGCTACAGAAACTGACAATGACGAGAATAAATCAACGGACAAGAATCAGAACGAACAGAATGAGGACAGGGCTGCAGCGGACAATTCTGATGATGCCGATTCTTTATTAGAGCAACAGGACTATCCTTCATTAAAGGATATAGAAGACTCTCCGTGGGGAAATAGAATTGCTAAGGGATTGGAAATCAAAGAGAACACGAGGATTGAAAATAAATTTCTGAACCGTGTCCCTCCGTCATTGATAAGACTTGCCAAAATAATCGGCAGGGCGTCTGATGGAATAATGAATACTGGCGGATCATTTTCTGTTGCGTCGAAGAGCGACATAGCAGGCATCACGACAGGAAATAATCTGGAAAGCCTGCTACCGTCAGAACTCGCTCTTCTTTCTGACAGTAAGACTGAAAACATTTTCTACAAAAGATACGTCACTAAAGACTTGCAGATTTTCGCCTCTAAATCTTCTGCATCGAAAGGCAAGAAACACAGGAATGGCCCCATCATCATCTGTCTTGACACAAGCTGTTCGATGAGAGGAGACCCTATCATTGTCGCCACCGCATTGACAATGGCTATATGCATTATCGGGCAACGGTCTAAAAGACCAGTCTTGGTTGTAAGGTATTCTAACGGGCATACTCTCTTCAGACTAAGGAATATAAGTGAGGAGAAAAAAGAACTCGCTGAATTCCTGAACCATATAGAAATGAGGGGCAATAATGAAAACAACCTTTTCAACTGGCTCTTTACTGACATTCTGCCCAAAGAGAAAATCTATGATTGTGCTGACATTCTTTGCATTTCTGACTTCGGATGGACCTGCATAACGCCAAAGGTATATGACCTCATCAAAAATGAGAAAGAAAACGGAATGGTCTTTTATGGTTTGATGACAAATGACACTTTTGCACCCATATCTAGCGAAAGAGACAATGACGGCTATAAAGGTCCGGAAAATGTAATAGACCATTTATGGGAATTTTCAAATGGAGCATGCAGAAAAACGAGCAAAATGAAGACAGACAATCATTGAGTCAACAAATATTGCTGTTCGACAAGACTTCTGCATGCATTATTTCCTTTTCCTTCTTCTCACCCTATATCCCGACCACAGACACCAGAGGGAGAGGATGCCCATCACGAAGATGAATACGTATGTGGCGATGCTGCCGATGAATATTCTGCCGCTATGCACCTCAAGAGCGACATTCCAGAGCGACATCGGCAGGTGGGTTAAAGCTGAGGGCTGGGGAACCACCGGCGTGCCGTCGTAATAATCTGCTATTACAGGAGCGCTGAAATGCTGACTCATGCCAGCTATCGCCTTCTTGCCGAATGGCGGACCGGCTTCTGCCGGAGCCGGCTTATGAGTGAAATAGTCTGTTGCCGTGGCGTGCTGCCGGTCCCATACATACAGTCCGCTGAAGGATCCGCAATACCAGTTTCCGTCCTTATCCTTCTGCAGCACGTTCAGCCCCATCACGCTCACTGGCGGAGCAGCGCTGATTTTAGTCGCCGTTTGACGCTTGATATCCAGCGAATAGAAACCGTCTGACGCAGACAAGAGCCAATCGCCGCAAGCCTCATCAAAACGCACCATGCGCAGCTTGTCGTTCCATGGATTCTGACTCTTGAGCGCCGTTCCGGGAATGGCAGGAATCTTGTTCTGCACCAGAGCTATCATCACCGGCGGACGCAGACACCATCCTGTCAGCGCCATCAATATGGTGAGCACGATGGTGTACCGCCCCACTCTGTCGTGTATCTGAAACGACGCCTTCAGCAAAGCCTTGCGTTTCGGTCTCAACCAGAAGATTACTCCCGTGAGGCAGAGCACCGCCAGCACTATAGCAATGGCATCCACTACAAGTCGCCCCGCCATGCCGAAGAGTTCGCCGCTATGCAGGAGCCACACCGCACGGAAAGCCGTCGCCCGTCCGTCATAACCTTCCGGCTCACGGATTTCAATGCGGCGGAATGTGGTATAAGGCGGCAATGACGTGTATACGAATGAACGGCTAAGCACAACCAGCGTGTCGCCATGAGAAGCCACATCTGTCAAGCGCTCTTCTTCTCCCAACGGCATCTTTATCTCATGCCACGCACCATGCACGCCATAGCGATAGAGAGCGAAAGGAGAGACGGCAAAAATCGTATTGCCGGAATAATCGGTATTGACAGACTCTTCACTATTGTCTGAATCACCGGCATTATCATTGGTGTCATTCGCGTTTTTGCCTATCCTTACAACATTTCTAATCTGACGGTAGTCTGCTCCCTCAGGCAGTCCCTCGTTGAAATCTCTGACAGATGAGGCTTTTGCATCTGTAATCCATATGCCTCCGCTGCCATATATCAGCAGATGGCGGCATGAGTCAGCGGCGCCTGTGGAAACAGACGGTGGGAGGTGTCCGATATCGGTGGTTCCTCTGAGCAGTCCACCGTTCCAGTCATGGTATTCATAACGGCTGGGCAGATATTTCCTACTCACGTTCACGCTTTTGACAAGAGAACGATGATTGAGCAGGATGCCCGACACGCAGAACAGCAGCATGAACAGCGTCATGCCGATCCCTAACCATTTATGTTGTTTTCTCCAAGTGGACTTTTTCATCTTATCAGTTGACGAGTAATAAAATAGACGTCAAGTCTGCAAAATTACAATAATTTATCAATATCAACCGACATACCGACCTGAAAAGTCACTCCGTCGGTAATCGGACTGTTGAGGTAATAATACTTCGGCTTGTATCCGAAGAGATTGTCCAATGCGGCATTCACCTTCACCGCCTTTCCGATGCGCTGCGATAGAGAGAGTTTCCAGATGGTATAGGCAGGATAGGATACGGAGACCGTTCCCTGGCTCACATCATAATAGTCTTTGTATTCCACATTCTTCACACCCGAAAGCACACGGCCCTGCAGACCGATGTTCATGCCATAGTGTTTGGTGAACTGACGGTCGTAGTCCACCCTTACATTCAAGGCATGCTCGCGGGCTGGTATATACTGGTTGTTGATGGTGTTGCCGTCTTTGTCCTTTGCCAGCTGCTCTTTGGTGTAGGCATAGGTGAAGCGCGCACCGAGTCCGTTGTCCCATCTCGCCTGTGCGCCGATTTCTCCTCCGCAAACGCTATAGTCGGCGAGATTGGAATATGGCAGATAAGGCAACTTGTCGGTCGGCGACTTGAAATATGGTGCCGAGGTGGAAAGCTTGTTCTTCACCTTGTTATAATACATAGACGCCGTGAAATTGTAGTGTCCCTTGGTATATTCTGCCGAGAGGTTGAAGTTGTGGCTCACTTCCGACTTCAGGTTGGCGTTGCCTTCCACTATCCAGATGCCCGACATGTCGAAATTATAGTATTTCTCCTTCAGCGTAGGCGCACGGAATCCCATGCCATATCCGGCACGTATGGCAAGATTGTATAATGGCTTGTAGCAGATGTTCAGCTTCGGCGTGACATGGGAGTCTCTGCCGTCGGAGAAATAATCATAGCGCAGCGCTGCCACTGCCTCCCATTTGTATGTGATGTGCCAGTCATATTGTGCGAACACATCAAATGAGTTCTGTTTCCTCGTTTCCCCTTCCAGATTGGTGTTATACAGATAGTCGTGCATCAGGTCTGAGCCCACGGTAAGCACGTCTCCCCTGTCGAAGGAGTGGTTGTAGAGCAGTCGCAAGGAGTTCTGCACATTGCTGTAGTCGCGGATATCAAGACGGGTGATGCGCTGGTAGTCTGACTTGTCATACTGGTCGAAGGCATAACTCGCCTGCAGGTCATCATTCTCAGAGATGTTCCAATTCATGCGCAGTCCGCCGGAGAAGTCGCGATAGCGCTCTGGCTGGTCAGCCGACCTCACTGTCTCTCTGAAGAAATATCCGACGCGCCCCGTGAGATTGAAATTCTTCGATGGGGTCCACACCAGCTGGTCTTTTAGGTTCAGCGTCTTGTCGCCATATACGGTAGAGATGATACGCGTCACGGGGTCTGCCGCGCTATGCACATCATAATTGTCCATGCGGTTGAAGTTGGCGGTCAGCATGTTGTTCCAGTACTTGCCGTTGAGTCCGAACGACGCTCCATATCTCTGTTCGTTATGCTTGGCATAGCGGGCGTTCACGTTCAGCGTCCACGGCTGCTTGTTCTGCTTGGTGATGATGTTTATCACACCTCCCGTGGCATTGCTGCCATATAGTGCAGAGGCTGCCCCCTTCACTATTTCTATACGTTCCACATTGTCCATGCAGAGGCGCGTGAAGTCCACATCATCCATGGTCTCGCCTGCCAGTCTCTCTCCATCCACGAGGAAGAGCACTCCCTGTCCGCCGAAACCAGAGAAGTTGAGATGCGTCTGCTGGTTCATGGCATACGAGAATTCCACTCCTGGCAGTTCCTGCTGCAAGAGGTCTTGCACATTTGTGGCATCGAGCTTCGCAAGGTCCTTTGAGTTGATGACACGGGTCTGTATCGGCGTGTCTTTCAGAAACTTCGGAGTACGTGTGCCTGTCACCACCACTTCGCCCAGATCAAACTTGCGGCTGATGGAGTCGAGATATGCCTCGTATGCCAAAGAGTCGCTCACCGACGGCGCCGTCGCCGTCATGCCGCCGTTCCCCTCCATCCTGCCTTTCGTCACCACATCATCTATAATGCCGGCTGCCGCTGCCGGCTGCCATGCGGCACCTGCCATCAGCACGGAGAATAATATATGCTTCTTCATTTCTTCTTAATCGAGTATTTCCTGAATCGGATATTTTATTGTGTTAGCCAGATTGCTTCTATTGTGAATCTGCTTCTATGTGATACCGGCATGAATATGGATACCGGCATAATGTCATGATAGCGTACATCTGTATGCTATACCGGATATCGGCATCAATACGGATACTTGTAGTTTATGGTGAGATAACATTTCTTGCCACTGGGCGAGAGATAGTTTTCCAACTGCAACGCCGCATAGCTGCCGTTCTTGAGGCGCAGGATAAAGACATGGCGGTTGAGGCTGAACGATGGGGGCATCGGAGGAATCTCCATGCTGAGCCACGACGAGAGCACCTTGTTCACCTCTATTCCCTGCGACGGCACATAGCCCAGGAGCATCTGGTCCTGACTGTTCCACACCGCGTTTTCGCTCCATTCGTCTTCGGTGAACGTCATGTTGCGGAAGGCTTCGCTGCTCTCTGGCAGTTCGTCCATCGACGTATATGTGGTCTCCAGCACAGCGCCTCCATTGGTCCTCACATTGTTGCGATGCACGGCAAAGGTCCAGCTTTCCGGGGCTGTCTGCCCGGCTGTCGGTTCGAAATACGAGAACGTGTTGTTCTTGATGCCCACGCCAAACACATCAAACCAATACATATACTGTCCTGTTTTCTTGCCCTGTGTAGCTGTAGGCTTTTCGCCTTTCTCATCATCGGCAGTCGTTGGTGTGTCCACCCTGTCGCCTGTGGCCTGCATCGGTATCGGGTAGGCTTCAAATTCTGTCTGCGCCTTCAGCAGCGCTGCCTCGTCGCCGGAGGTGGCAAGCTGGTGCAGACGGTCGAGGTCTACATAATACCAGTCTGTCCAACTGGTGGCATCCATCACTATCTGCCCTTTTGCCGGAACGATTTCTTCCGGTTTGTCGTAAATATCGTCAAAAATACCGTTGCAAGCCGTGAGCATCATCAGCCCCAATCCTGCAACGGTAGTTTTGAGATGATTCCTTTTATTCCAATTCATCATCTGCGATTGATTGTTTTATATATGAATTTAGTATTGTCCGCTGACGGTCATCAGACCATATATATCATATTTTATTTCTTGATGAATTTCTTTCCATTCACAATCACCATACCTTTGTAGCTCTCGCCCACCAGCTGGCCGTTGAGGTTATACATCCTGCCGTCGCTCTTCTTTTCTGTCTTTGCCGAAGATATTCCTGATGCCTCTGTATTGAAAGAGGTGACGATAGCGAAAGGCATGGCGCCCATCTGGAAAGCGTTTACGATGTCTGTCACTTTGTTGCCGTCGTATTTCACGAGGATGTTGTTGTCTTTGGCGGCATTGAACGAATACTGTCCGTCCATGGTCTTGGTGCCATTGTTTTCTGCCGTGAAGTGGAACTCCAGTCCGTCGTTCTTGTAGTCGCGATAGTAGCCGCCCTTCTCCTCGTCGTAGGTCAGGCCCTTCACGGTGTATGTGCCGAGAGTGAGATTGCCCATCACAGTGTTGTCGAGTGTATAAGTAGGGATTTCCACATCCACTTTCTCCACATCGCCGTCGATGTATTTGCGCACGTTGTATGTCACTCCGTCGTTGCCATAGATGAAGGTTCCGCCCACGTTCACCGTGATGGCGCTTGCCACTGGTTTCACATAATATGCCTTGACTTCGTAGGTCAGGTCGAAGGGCATAGCTCCATATTTGAACACTGCCTTCAAGGTCAGAGAATTGTCTGCCATATTATAGGAACCTGAGATTGACGAGCCTTCGATGTTCTTCTCTTCGCCGTTCACCGTAACCTTAGACGCAAAAGTCTGTTCTGCTATGCTTATCACATGATTCTCTCCCATGCTGAAAGCCACATTCTCGATGGTGAAAGACGGAATGACTGCCATGCCCTGCATTACGGGCAGCGTGATGTTGCCTGCACTCATGCTTGTCATTTCAAATCTGATGGTATCGCTGGCATTCCCGGTGTTCTGAGTCTGGACATTAACCGACGAGGCTCCTGCGAAAGTCAAAGCGCCATGCATCTGTGCCATCATGCTACTTGCCATCAAAGTGGCTACAATGAGAGTAAAAAACTTCTTCATATAATACAATTTTGTTTCTTTAAATAATTAGTCTGTGGTAATCAAATTTCCGGCTGCAAAATTACAAGGACTTCCAAATTTGCGCAATACCTTAAAATTGGTATTTAATTTCACGATACTCTATACAAACGATATTTTCCTAACAATAATCAGTAGACCGGTATCTGGAATAATTACGGATTTGGTTTAACCCGCTGGAGGAATTAATCTATGCTGACAGATATGAGTAAAAGTTGAAAATACCGCCTGATCCTCTGTAAAACCAAAAAATGCAGAAAACTGTCAGACCATCTGGTTTTTTGCCGTAATATTCTGACAAACAAGCAGTTGACCGTCTGGCAATTGTCAGGCAATTGTC
>CAVBFA010000074.1:0-15649 GCA_963594595.1 Oscillibacter sp.
TATTCTTTCAATGCGAAGTTAACACTTGCCGCTAAATCATTTATGGTATTGAGCAGCGTACCGTCCAAATCAAAAACGTAGGTCTTGTATTCTCTCATATTGATAATGAATTTATGATTGCTTTAATATATCTTTCCACCTTATTTAAATATACCTTAACACGTACCGGCAAAGGTATGATTGCAGAATGCAAAAGTATTACAAATATATGAAACGACAAAGACAAACAAGATTATAATACACTCTATAACAAAAAGGAAACAAGTACGACATGACGGATGGAATTACAAAATGAACTTATTGGGCATTTGTCTGACAGCAATTCTGCCCATCCGGGAAAAGCAGCGTGCCCATGATGAGAAAGCAGCGTGCCCCTGTTGGGAAAGCAGCGTGCCCCATTTTAAACCAAAATCGGTCATCAGGCCTTCAATGTGATATTTTACAAAGCAAGCCCTAATGACCGATTCGGGTTAAACACAAACCTACATTAGTATTAAGTGTGCACTAAATTAATTCCGCCAATGGGTTAAACCTGCAATAATCTACCAAGAAAAAGGTATTTTAGACTAATTGTGCACGTTTTTATTTACTAAATGCCCGTTATCCGACAAAAAACTTGTAACTTTGCAGCGCTTAATTATAAACAAATATATAGATAAGAATGAAAGCATTTGTATTTCCCGGACAGGGAGCACAGTTCGTAGGTATGGGCAAGGACCTCTACGAAAACAATCCATTGGCAAAAGATCTTTTCGATAAGGCTAACGAGATTCTCGGTTATAGCATCACCGACATCATGTTCAACGGAACAGACGAGGAACTGAAGCAGACCAAGGTTACTCAGCCTGCAGTATTCCTCCACAGCGTAATCAGCGCACTCTGCATGGGCGACGCTTTCCAGCCATCAATGGTTGCAGGCCACTCTCTCGGAGAGTTTTCTGCTCTCGTAGCAGCTGGAGCACTGAGCTTCGAAGACGGTCTGAAGCTTGTTTACGCCCGTGCCATGGCTATGCAGAAGGCATGCGATGCAGCTCCATCTACAATGGCAGCAATCGTAGGTCTGGCTGATGACAAGATTGAGGAAATCTGCGCAGAAGTAAGCAAGCCTGGTTGCGTGGTAGTGCCAGCAAACTACAACTGCCCTGGCCAGCTCGTTATCTCAGGAAACATCGAGGCCATCAACGAGGCATGCGAGAAGTTGAAGGCTGCCGGAGCAAAGCGTGCCCTGCCGCTGAAGGTAGGAGGTGCTTTCCACTCTCCACTCATGCAGCCTGCAAAGGACGAACTTGAGGCTGCTATCGAGAAGACTGAAATCCACGCTCCTAAGTGTCCTGTATACCAGAACGTTGACGGCAAGCCTCACACTGACCCTGCCGACATCAAGAAAAACCTCATCGCACAGCTCACAAGCTCTGTACGCTGGACAGAGTGTGTAAAGAACATAATTGCTGACGGAGCTGACGACTTCACAGAATGCGGTCCTGGCAAAGCCCTTCAGGGTATGATCGGCCGCATCGACAAGACAGTAGCCGCTCACGGAATACAGTAAGAATAACCTTTTAAACTGCATAAGGAGTCATAGGATTTTCACCTATGGCTCTTTTTTTATTCCTACTTCTGGCAATAATTTGAAAATAATATGTAAATTTGCATAAAACAGAAAACTTATGGAAAAAGCTATAATCTACCAAATCTTCACACGACTGTTCGGAAACACGAATACAACAAGGAAACACAACGGTACGCTGACGGACAACGGATGCGGAAAACTCAACGCATTCACTCCAGCCGTGTTGCGCAGAATAAAGGAACTCGGCGCCACACACGTATGGTATACAGGAGTGATACGACACGCCACAACCACAGACTATACCCGATACGGAATACAACGGCAGCATCCGGCTGTGGTGAAAGGAAAGGCGGGAAGTCCATATGCCATAACCGATTATTACGACATCGACCCAGACCTGGCAACTAACGTAGAGAAGCGAATGAATGAATTCGAATCTCTCGTAAAGCGCACACACAAAGCAGGTCTGAAGATGATAATAGACTTCGTGCCCAACCACGTGGCACGACAATACAAGTCAATAGCAAAGCATGAAGGCATTGCCGACTTCGGCGAGAACGACAATACAGGAATGCAATTCTCTCCGCAAAACAATTTTTACTACTGTCCGGGACAGGATTTTGCCGCCGACATAGATCTCTACCATGGTGAAGAACTGCCATACGAGGAATTCCCGGCCAAAGCCACTGGCAACGACTGCTTCGGAAACAGACCAGGCAGGAACGACTGGTATGAGACGGTGAAGCTGAACTACGGCGTGGACTACTGCGATGCCGGCGGAATATCCACACACTTCTCCCCCACTCCAGACACCTGGAAGAAGATGCTCGACATACTGCTATTCTGGGCAGGAAAAGGAGTAGACGCATTCAGATGCGACATGGCGGAAATGGTGCCGTCAGCTTTCTGGCAATGGGTCACAACGGAAGTAAGAAAAAAACACCACAACGTGAAATTCATTGGCGAGGTATACAATCCCGGCAGATACAGGGAATATATAAATGCCGGTTTTGACTATCTCTACGACAAGGTGGGAATGTATGACAGCGTGCGTGACGTAGTATGCGGGCACAGGAGCGCCACCGATATCACGAGACAGTGGCAAACGAATGACGACATCGCCGACCACATGCTCTATTTCCTGGAGAACCATGACGAGCAGCGAATAGCAAGCGACTTCTTTGCCGGAGACGCCAAGAAAGGCATACCGGCTCTTATGACAAGCGCACTTATGCGAACCAACCCGTTCATGCTTTATGCCGGACAGGAATATGGAGAGAGAGGGATGGACGAAGAGGGATTCAGCGGAAGAGACGGAAGAACGACAATATTCGACTACTGGTCTGTCGACTCGCTGATACACGGATATTCAAGCAGAAGGCAACTGACAAAAGAGGAAAAATCAATCGAAGCCACATACAAGAAGGTGCTAAATATCGCAACCAGCGAGAAGGCCGTAACGGAAGGCAAGTTCTTCGACCTCATGTATGTAAACCCAACGTCTGCAGACTTCAATGCAGACAGGCAATACGTTTTCTTAAGAAGCAATGAAGACGATTTGATGATAGTACTTGCCAACTTCAGCGACGAGAACCGCGACTGCAAGATAAACATTCCGCAGCACGCCTTCGACTATCTTAACCTGAAGAAAGGAATAATGGAAGGAACCGACCTGCTGGACGGAGAGAAAATCAACATCAACCTCTCTGATGCCGACCCACTGAATCTTTCCGTGGAGGCATGGAGCGGCAGAGTGATAAAGATATCAAAATAATAATCTATGGACTACGAACTGAATACACACAACAAAGAGGAATTTCCGCCAGCTCATACCGCCGAACATCTTCTCAACCAGACGATGATGAGGATGTTCGGATGTGAACGTTCACGAAACGCACATATAGAGCGAAAGAAAAGCAAAATCAGTTATATCCTTGACCACAAGCCCGACCGCAACGAGGAAAAGGAAATAGAACGCAGGATGAACGAGCTGATAGCCGAAGACCTGCCAGTGACTTTCGAATATGTGGACAGAGACCATGTTCCCGACGATGTGCAACTTGACAGACTACCCGACGACGCATCGGAAACTCTGCGTATCGTGCGCATCGGTGACTACGACGCATGTCCTTGCATCGGAAAGCATGTGCGTTCTACTGCACAAATAGGAAAGTTCGTGCTGCTCGGCACCAACTGGGACGAGATGAAACATTCGTTCAGAGTGAGATTCAAGATTGTGGCGGAATAAGGATTACCCAGGGAGCTGCAAAGGATGCAACCAAACGGCATCATTCTCTCAGCCAGTTACCGATGATTCTCTTTCCATCCGGTGTCAACACGCTCTCCGGATGGAATTGTATTCCATGCACTGCATAATGACGGTGGCGGAAGGACATTATCTTTCCGTCATCGCTCATAGATGTAATCTCAAGACACTCAGGAAAGCCTTCTCTGCTGACCACCCAACTGTGATAACGCCCCACCTCGATGCGTCTTGGCAGGCCATCAAACAAGCTATCGTCTGCTATAATATCACACGGTGTAGCCACGCCATGATAGACATGCGACAGATTCTCAATCTTTGCTCCAAAGACTTCGGCTATTGCCTGATGGCCCAGACAGACTCCAAGGATTGGCAGCTTGCCGGCATATTCTCTTATCACATCAAGAAGAAGTCCTGCCTCTGACGGTATGCCGGGACCGGGACTGAGCAGAAGCTTGTCGTATTCCGCCAGACTGTGGAGTTCGAAACAGTCATTGCGCAACACGTCAACATCAACGCCGATGGCCTTCACTATATGTGCAAGGTTATATGTAAAACTGTCGTAATTGTCAATTATAGCGATTCTCATATTCTCCCAAATCTTTGTCTTCAAATCATTTTCTCAATAAGGAGATGAAATCTTTAAGTTTTGAGATATCTTTGACGCCAGGCTCCGTCTCAAATCCTTCATTCAGGTCTACACCAGCAAAACAAGGATTGGAAATAGCCTTTAAGCTGTCCAAATCCTCCATCGCTATTCCTCCTGCAAGGAATGGCAAACCACCATCGTATTCATCAAGCAACTCAAAGTCGGAACGCGACAATGCCCCCTCCATATCATCGCTTTTCATATTGAAAACCAGCATGTCGGCATGAGCTGAATATTGCCTGCTGGATTTCAAATCATCTTTATTCGTCACATACAGAGTCTTGATTATCCTGACACCTTTGCAAATGTCAGGATCGAGAGTCCGGCGAAGGTTGTCTATCATGACCGGTGACTCGCTGCCCTGCAGCTGCACACAGTCAAGCTCGTAGTTGTATACCGCCGTGACAATGTTCTGCGGCATGACGTCGGCAAAGACTCCCACACGCCGTGGTGAATTGGCTTCGGCGATGAGTCTCCTGTCTGCATAATCGGGAATAATGGCAGCCAAAGACGCTATCATACCGACATGACGCGGATCATCTTTACAGAAATTAAATCCCATCATGTCAATGTTCAGTTTCTCCACATCGCGAATATTCTCCGGATCGCGCATTCCGCATACTTTTATCATCATAAGCTGGTGATTAAAAAAAACGATTTATCCCCTACAAGGTGCCAAAATGCGAGTTGACGACAAACAGCACACCTGTCATTTACCATTACTTTCCAGGAAACGGCAGACAAAGGTAATGTTTTATTTTCAATCCCCATTCTTTTCTATCAGATTACTGAGGGGGAAACAGAAAAAGATTCACTCAAAAAACACGAAAAGCCCACTTATAGAAAACTTATTTACGAGAAATACATTAAATTTGCAAAAGCTGAATTATTACTGCGGATACGATAACAATGAATTACAATAATAAAATAACAAATATCAAGATGAAAAAGATTGCACTTATCACAGGAGCCACAAGCGGCATCGGAGAAGCCTGCGCAAGAAAGTTTGGCGAAGGCGGTTATGACTTGATTCTCACGGCACGCCGCGATGAGAAACTGGCTGAAATCAAAACCGAACTGGAAGCCAAGGGCACGAAGGTAAAGACTCTGGCATTCGACGTGCGCGACACGGCAGCGGCAATGAAGGCGATGGACTCGCTCGATGAGGAATGGAAGAAAATCGACGTGCTGATAAACAATGCCGGACTTGCACTTGGGCTCGACAAGGAGCATGAAGCCAAGCCGGAAGAATGGGACACGATGATAGACACCAACGTGAAGGGACTGCTCACGATGACGCGTCTTGTGGTGCCGGGCATGGTGGAACGCAACGAGGGCAACGTGATAAACATCGGTAGCGTGGCAGGCGATGCCGCCTACGCCGGAGGAAACGTATACTGCGCCACAAAGGCTGCCGTGAAGGCTCTGTCAGACGGACTGCGTATTGACGTAGCCGACACGGCTGTGCGAGTGACGAACCTCAAGCCGGGACTCGTGGAGACAAATTTCAGCAATGTGCGTTTCCATGGCGACAATGAGCGTGCCGACAATGTATACAAGGGTATCAAGCCGCTCACTGGCGCCGACATTGCCGACGTAGCCTTCTATGCCGCATCGGCCCCGAAGCACGTGCAGATTGCCGAAGTGCTCATACTTGCCACACACCAGGCAAGCGGAAGCGTCGTGCACCGGGAGAAATAACAAATCCCTATCCTATCATTAGGGAAAGGTCAGGACAAACAAGAACCAATGGTCAAGGGGCAAGAATCATATAACAGGTTCTTGCCCCTTACTATTTTCAATTTCAAATCCCTTACAATTCATTCTTATGCAGCACTGCATGCAGTTTTGCACTCTGACAATGAATGTCAATATGGCGCTGGAGTTTCTCGTAGATACTGTTCACCTCTGTGTAATAGTCCAGGGCATTGATTTCACCATGGTGTAGAGCCTTCGAAAACAAGTCTATAGACTCCTGCATCATCTTGACATCACTATGGTCGAGCACCTGCTGCAAGCCGACAAGCTGTTGATAGCCAGACAGCAACTGCGACTCAGCATCCTTGCGTGCCTGCTCCACCTGCAGTTCTGCACTCTGCCGGCGCTCCCGGGCTGCCTTGATTCTCTTGCTGTTGCTATAGAGAGGAAAGCTGACTCCAACCATAATTCCGTTCACACCTTCTTTCTGCTCCGTATTGCGACGATAGCCAAAGGAGATGTTAGGCAACCACTCTCTTTTCTGCATTTTCTCATTCATATCAGCAGTTTTCAGCATCGTCTCAGCCATCTGTATATCGGCGTCGCCGGCAAGATAGAGGGCTTTGTAAGAATCAAAATCCTTAACAGGTTGAAACTCCGGAATGACCTCTGTGTCAATTGCCACGGGCTTTCCGCCATTCAACTGTTGCAACTGCTGCAGCAGGAGCATCCGTTCGTTCTGCGCCTCGCTTACCATGGTCTGCACCTCCATGCAGTCGAGCTTCACCTTGTTTACCTCAAGGATATTGGCATCTCCTGCCTCCATACGCTTGTCGTACATCTGACGCAGAGTCTCGCTGTTTTTCAGACGCTGGTCAAGCATTGCCAGAGTCTTGTTCAAACGTATCACGTCGATACACAGCTGTTCCGCTTCGAGCAGTATGTCGCGACGGTTCTTTTCATACATTTTGCCTCCCAGTGTCTTCTGCATCTTCGCCTGCTTGTTGCGGTCGGCATACTTGGTAGGAAACTGTATCTCCTGGCTCACCACGAGTTCGCTTTGCGCCACACCCGAATATCCGCTTCTGAAGAACGGACTGTATTCCACCGACAGTCCATCGAGTGTATTTTCAGCCTTTATGTCGAGTACATCAGCCTCGTTGTCGTGTTGCAGAGCTTTCAGAGTGAGATTATTCTGGGCTATCTGCTTCAGCACATCGCCAACGCTGTTGTCTGCCGAGGCTGAGAAGGCCATGAGTACGAGACTAACGGCGGTTAGAAATCTTTTCATATATTACCGGTATTATAAATGCGTTAAGTAATGTTGAACTAATCAATCCTCCGAGGATTACCTTTGCCATAGGCGACTGTATCTCATTACCCGGCAGGTCTCCACCGAGGGCGAGTGGCACGAGGGCAAGAGCCGAAGTGAGAGCCGTCATCAATATAGGATTCAATCGAGACAGCGAACCGTTCACTATTGCTTCCCTTACTGTAGTTCCTTCTTCTGTGCGCAGACGCTTGTATTCGGTAACGAGGAGCATTCCGTTTCGTGTGGCGATACCGAAGAGGGAGATGAATCCGATGATTGCCGGTATGCTCACTTCTCCCGTAGTAATCACCAGGGCGAATATTCCTCCGATGAGCGCAAGAGGCAGATTCAGAAGAATAACACCAGCTTCCTTGGCATTGCGGAACTGCATGAAGAGCAGCAGGAAGATTATTGCAATGGCGATGGTACAAGTGAGATAAAGCACTCTGCTTGCACTCTCCTGACTCTCAAACTGTCCGCCGTATTCTATGCGATAGCCTTCGGGCAACTTCACTTCTTCACCCACTGCTTTCTTGATATCAGCCACGACATCGCTCAATGCCCTGCCGCTGGTGTTGGCAGAGATGACTATCTTGCGCTGCACGTTCTCACGGTTGATGGTGTTCGGTCCGGCACTCGACACGATGTCTGCCACATCGGACAACGGCACCTTACGTCCGTCTGGCGCATCTATGATGAGGTCGCTAATCTCGTCGTAGTCGCCTCCTTTCACCACGAGGTTGAAAGCCCTACCTGCCTCATACACCTGCGAAACCGTTTCGCCGGCAAGGTTAACGGAGATGAACTCATTGAATTCCGGCAAAGTGATACCGTTGCGCAAGAGGAGTTCGCGGCGCGGAATGATTTTCAGTTCCGGACGCTCTATCTGCTGTTCCACATTCAGATCGGCGATTCCGTCGATGTCCTTGCAAGCCTTCTTTATCTGATTGCCGATGGTGAACATCTTGTTGAGGTCTGTTCCGAAGAGTTTTATGGCGATGCTTGCCTGCGTACCTGAGAGCATGGCGTCGATGCGATGGGATATCGGCTGGCCTATCTCTATGTTTGCGCCCGCCAATACCGAAAGACGATGGCGCACATCATCGAGGACCTCCTCATGACTACGGTCGTCGAGCTTGAATGGGGCTTCTATCTCGCTGACGTTCACGCCGAGAGCATGCTCGTCGAGCTCTGCGCGTCCTGTCTTCCTCGCCACGGTCTTTATCTCCGGCACCTGCAGCAGCAGTCTTTCGGCTCGTGCTCCTATGGAGTCGCTCTCCTCCAGTGAAATGCCGGGTAGCGAGGATATGTTTATGGTGAATGATCCCTCATTGAATTTTGGCAGGAAACTGCTGCCAAGCGAGAGGAATATCACTAAAGCCAGGACAAGCAATGACGCAGAGGAAATGATGACGGTGCGGGTATGGTCGAGCACCCAGAGCAAAGCCTCACGGTAGTATTTCTTCAGCCACACCGCCACGAAAGCCTCCTTCGGCATCTCACCATTGCTTTTGTTCAGCATATAGCTACAGAGCACCGGTGTGAGCGTGAGAGCCACGAGTGTAGAGGCGAGCAATGCCGTGACGAAAGCTATGCCAAGAGGAATGAGCATCCTGCCCTCCATACCGCTGAGGAAAAACAGCGGGGCAAAGCTGACGATGATTATAAGTGTGGAATTGAGAATCGGCATACGCACCTCACGTGAGGCGTTGTATACGAGTTCTATTATCGGTATGCGCTCTGCCTCAGGCAGTTCGCGGTTCTGCCGTATATGTTTATACACGTTCTCCACATCCACGATGGCATCATCCACAAGCGAACCGATGGCAATAGCCAAACCACCAAGGGTCATGGTGTTTATGCTTATGCCAAGCACGTTAAGCACTATCATTGCCACGAGGAATGAAATCGGGATTGTGACAAGCGAAATCACCGTAGTACGCACATTGGCAAGGAATATCATCAGCACGATGACTACGAATATGGCTCCCTCGATGAGCGACTTCTGCACGTTGTCGATACTGCTGTCGATGAAATCTGCCTGACGGAAGATATCCGTTGAGATATGTACATCTGCCGGAAGGTTGGTCTTCAGTTCGTCGAGCGCATTGTTAAGTTGTTCGGTGAGTTTCAGCGTACTGGTATCCGGCTGTTTTGTCACAGTGAGCAATACTGCCGGACGTGCCTTCTCGCTTGCCACACCGAGCTTGGGCGACTGGTTGCCTACCTTGATGTCTGCTACATCGGCAAGCGTTATCACGCTCTCGCCGTTTTTCTTCACGATGCAGGCACCGATCTTGTCGATATCGTTGGTAGAGGTGATGCCGCGGATGATATATTCGTTGCCGTATTTATAGCGCACACCACCATTGGTGTTAGTGTTCATGCCGCGTGTGCTGGCCATAACTTCGGAGAGCGACACACCGAAATGCTTCATCTTGCCGGGACTGATGAGTATCTGGTATTCTTTGATGTCGCCTCCGTGCACGCTTACCTGTGCCACACCACCCGTTGAGAGCAGCTGCGGACGGATTACCCAGTCGGCATAGGTGCGCAGATCCTGAAGCGACGTTTTGTCGCTTGTAAGACTCACGATGAGCACCTCGCCAAGAATCGACGACTGCGGTCCGAGCACCGGCGCACTGACACCTTCGGGCATCTGTTCGCCAACGGCTGCGAGTTTCTCGCTGACTATCTGGCGTGCAAGATATATATCCGTGCCCCAGTCGAACTCCACCCATACTACAGAGAATCCGTGGGTTGACTGCGACCGCACCCGGCGCAC
Organism: Oscillibacter sp.; assembly: GCA_963594595.1. Taxonomy (GTDB): domain Bacteria; phylum Bacteroidota; class Bacteroidia; order Bacteroidales; family Bacteroidaceae; genus Prevotella. Next base: position 10,278 of record CAVBFA010000074.1, read on the forward strand.
ACCGGTACTGCCGTTCACTGCCGTTTCTATAGGAAAGGTGACGAGCTGTTCCACCTCCTCTGCTGCCATACCTCCCGCTTCTGTCATTATGACAACGGTTGGGGCATTGAGGTCGGGGAATACGTCAACTTCGGTCTTGCTTGTAGAATACAGTCCTGCGATGACAAGCAGAACTGCCGCCACAAGAACGAGTATTCTATTCTCTAGCGAGAACCTTATAATCTTGTTCAGCATAATTTATAATCTGTCTGTTACGTAGGATTGTCTTTAATGATTATGGTTGTGGGCAGGAATAGCGTTAGAGGCCGAAGCGAGCTTCACCTGTATGGCACCCTTTGTCACCACTCTGTCGCCTTTCTTCAGTCCGCTGAGGATTTCCACCCTGTCGCCATCGTTCTCGCCGAGTGTCACCTCCTGCTTGCGATATCCCTCCTTGTCCACCTGGATATAGATATAATGCACGCCCTGCTCTTCCGTTATGGCAGTGAGCGGCAGGGTCATCACGTTAGGACGGTCTTGGGTAATGAGAAATATTTCTGCATAGGAACCCTGAACAACATCGCCTGTGTTGTTGAATTCGAATATGACTGGAATATAGGAGTTGTTTACCTCTGCCGAACGACCATACGACTGTATGTGTCCGCCCATATCTGTGATATCATAAAGGCGGTCACTATAGCTGGTACGGAATTTCGCACATTTTATCTTGTTCAGTTCCTTGAACTCGCGCTCTGGGATTTCTGCGCGCAGATAGAGATGCTGGTTCTGGGTTATGATGGCGAGCGGCTGGCCTGCCTCAACATAGTCGCCGCCGTTTACCAGACACTGCTTGATGAAGCCTCCGCGAGGTGCGGTGACTACTACGCCGCCAGCACTACGTGTTTTCTGTACGCTTGTATATGTCAGTTTTGCTGCCTCATATTCTGCCTTTGCCACGGCGAGATCTTTTTCGCTTATTATCTTGTCTTTTATAAGGATTCGCGCACGGGTGTAGTCACGCTCTGCACGCTCGTAGTCGATACGTGCACGCTGCACGGGGTCACCGTCGGCAACCTGCATTCCTGCTGACGTGATTGAAAACAAGGCTGTGCCATTGGCTATCTTCAATCCTTCACTCACATGATTCTTGTATGCCACACGGCCGCTAATTGTGGCAACGACAGTGGTCTCATCGCATGATGCAGACAACACTTTACCACTGGTATGGATAACGCCATGAAAGGTTCCTGGCATAATTGTTTCAACCTGCACTCCGACTGCTTTTGCCTTCTCTGGAGTCAGCAAAATCTCGTCACCATCGTGGTCATGGTCATGGGCGTCTTCGTCGGCATGCTGCTCCGTCTCTTCATCATGGTCATGGTCGTGGTTTTTGCTTCCACAGGCAGCCATGCCCAAAGCGAGGATGAACAGCGATAAACAGTAAAAGCTTTTCTTCAGCATAATTCTTGATTCTTTATTTTTTTCGGTTTTTCATTAATTTGGATGCAAAGATACCACAACAGTATTGCAACCCGATTGCAAAAGCGGATTTTTACAAATGAATAAGGAACTGAAATACAGATTAGCCCTAATGACAAAATTAAAGCAAGCCCTAATGACCGATTTGGAATAAAGAACAGAATCAAACAAGCCCAAATTGCCGATTGGGGTTGAAAAAAGGTGTGTCAAAACCATTCGTTTGACACACCTTAATATAATTAGGATATTGTTTATCCAGGAAATACCGTCATGACATTACTTGATGAACTTCTTGCCATTCTGGATAAGGATTCCCTTGGCATTGGCATTTACACGCTGACCTGCGAGGTTGTATACAGGAGCGTTCACGTCGAACTTGTCGGCATTGATTTCGCTGATGCCAGAAGGATCGCCGCTGCATACCATGAAGTTTCTGATTTCCCATGTACCGGCAGCTTTGTCGGTGCTGACATACTTGAAGCCAACCTTGATCTTCTTGCCCTCATAGCCGGCAAGGCTGACTGTCTGTGTCTCGAAAGCAGAGAAGCTCTTGCCCTGTGGTACCTCTGGATATGTGATAGAAGTATACTGAGTCCAGTCACCACCCTCGGCCTTGATCCACAATGTAGCCTCCTCTGAAACATTGCCGAAATACTTAGACACGGCATGGTCAAAATACAGGTTGCGTATTACTTCAGCACAAGAAAGCTCAATCCAAGGAGAAACGAGCCAGCTCTCAGAAGGAAGGTTCTTCTTGTTGACATAAGCAGAAGCCTTGGCACACTTATAGCTCTTGTCGATAGCCCATACGTATGAAAGGCCCTCAGAAAGGTTCACGTTGTCGAGGACAAACGAACCGAACTCTGTCTCAAACGACTCTGAGTAAGGCTCTTGAACTACATCGAGAGCTGGAGTTGTGACAGTGAGCATATATGATGCAGAACCACCATTATACTCATCGTTTTCTGCAGCAGTAGCAGTGATCTTTGTCTCACCGGCAGAGAGAAGTGTCACTTCTCCTGTCTCAGCATTAACGGTAGCCACAGCCTCGTCTGACGAAGTATAAGCCACGGCAGCTGTAGTAGCCTTTGTGAGAGTAGGTGCAACGAAAGCCTCGCCTACAACGCCACTCGCTGTAGTCTCGCTGAACGACAGAGCCGGGTCTTTCTTCATTGGAGCAGAAGATGACTGGTATGTCACTACAGCAGAGCTTATCGGAGTGTTCTTCTCTGTAATGTTAGTTGAAATAACAACACTGTTGGCTGAACCGGTCCATGTGCCATTGGCGTATGTTCCTACAGCAGACTCGAAATTGGCAGGAGTTTTGGCTGTAAGCTCAACCTTTGTGATAACATTACCCTCTGGCACTTTGAAAGTCATATTTGCGCCTTTATAGAAGCGCAACTCGTTGCCTTCTTTGTTTGTTTTCCACCAACGGGTTTGACCGTTGAGAGTAAGAGTGACGTCACTCTCTGTACATACCGTAGGGTCTGCATTGTAATCTTTTGTAGAACCACTCAAAAGTGTCATGCCATAAGCAGACTCGCCTGTGAAATCGAATTTCGCAGTCTTAGACTGTGCGAACATTCCCATTGTCATAAGCAATGAAACGAATAAGAGTAAAGTTTTCTTCATAATGTAATAATTAATTAAACAATATATTTACACAATTATATATGCTTGAACACTTTGACAATCCGAAGCTTATCTTATGCAAAGATAATGCAAGGCGAGAGGAGAACGAAATGAATCCTTTCATTTCTTATCCCGAGCCGAAGCTTATCTTATGCAAAGATAGGACTTTTATAGATATGAAGTATCTCTTTGCGTGTTAAAATAATATAATCCGCAAAACGAAACGTTTCGCCATTCCAGAACGAGCCGTCTATTTTCTTAAAACGAAACGTACCGCTGGGGTACTCCCCCACCCCAAAATTTTTCGACCGGCTTACGCCGGTATTCACATAATGCAAGAACGGAGTCCGGGCACCATCCGAACCCCGTTCTTTTCGTTTTGTCGCTTCGCTCCCGCTTTGCGCGCTTCGCGTTACGCAACCTCGACTATCGCCTTATACGCAGCCACGCTTTGCGCCCTCACGATCTTGCCGCGGAAGGCGAGACGCGAGCCGACATACGTGCTCGCATACGACGCATCGCTATACGCACTCGCATACGACACACCGCCACACGCGGCCGCGCTGTAGCACCCGCGATAGACCACACGGCCAGATGCCGAACTGAACCAGTATTTGTCAGAATAGTAGGTGCTGCTCGATCCGCTCACGGCACCAACTGGCACAACGGCCATCCATTTGCCATGAGCCACTGCCGTTATCCAAGAGTCACCATTTGTCGTACCCTTCACCATCATAATCGTACCGTCCGGCATCCAGATGCGCCACTTGCCCACATTGCCACTCGTGTTCGGTATGTCCACCCTGTCCATCATGTCATACTTGTGTCCGTAGATGTCCTCATAGCCCAGGCAGCAGATATTATTTACCTGCGTCACTTTCGCCGCACCATACTCGTCCTTCTCCACATACCATGCATACTGATGCACAAGATTGTCCACAAGACTGTTCGTCACATTTGGATTAATCTCCTTCGCCTCTTCGTAGCCCACAGTGTCCTGCATGCCCCTCGATGCCGTACCGCCAGTCGTGCGTGTATTCGAGTGCGAACCTGCGCCACACTGCTCCTGCATGTTCTTTCGCCCATACTTTGCATAGCTCAGATTTGCGATGCGCCAGTGCATCAGCGGGTCTATCTGCTGCATACCTCTCTGCACGCTATAGTAGTGGAAGTCCGCCCATGGCATATTTGCAGTCGTAGAACCACCCGTTATGCAGGAACGCAGCTTTGTGCCAACCACCGAGCTGCCCACCACACCACAAAGGTGCTCGTCGTTGGGCACCCAGTCAGGCTCCATGTCTTCAATCTTCTCGCTGTTGCTCAACACCACCTTGTCAAACTCAGCGGTGTTTAGTATAGAGAAGTAAAGTGCCACGGCTCCTTCCGGCACATCGCTTATCAGATACATGCCAGCCTCAAACTTGTTGCTCAGCGTAGACACGACTATGGACTGTAGCACTGCGCCTGTCTTGTCAACGAATACGCTGCCCACAAGATTCGTGCCTGGCACACTCGGGAAGCGTACACGCTTGTAGCCCTCCACACTCACCATACACACAGAGTACGAGCTGTCAGTACTGAAAGCGTTGTTTATCGTGTCCCGGCCGCTCATCACCTTTTTGCCGTTTGTATAGCCACCCTGCGTTCTCTTGATGTCCTCAAGCGTCAGCACTGTCGCCTCCGGCACTCTTGGCATGTGGGCTCTGTCTCTGAAACTGTAGCAGTCATAGTTTCTACCGTTCAGATAGTCATTCACACCCTTGCTCCAGTAGAACGGCTCCAGCATCATCCAGTCGCCCTCCGAGCCGTCAAGCTTTGCGGGGCTCCCGTCTGCATACTTGTTGCTGTCAGCATCGTCAAGCGGGTAGCATGTCATTTCGCCGTCCAGGTTATTCATCACCGTATCAACACCGGCGATGGTAACGTTCCGGGTCGTTGCTTTCTTCGTCACCTTCGCCAATACTCTGTGACGGTTCTTCAATATCGCCGCCACATGGCCGCTCGGTTTGTAGTCGTTGCCGTACTTGTAGCCCGTCTCGTTGTCCAGGTTGCTGATACACGCGTCGTCGGCAACGGTTTCCGCTCTCTCCAGCATCGTGTATTCCGGCTGCACGATGTTCAGTTCCGGGAAGTGCTGCTGCAGTGCTTCATACTCCTCGTCATCCTTGTATTTCGTCAGTCGGTATGTGCCCACCAGTCGGCAGCTCTCCACATTGCCACCATTTTCGTCTACACCGCCCGTCTGCATCAGTGAGGCCAGCAAGCTGCCGTCGCCTTCC
>CAVBFA010000075.1:0-15415 GCA_963594595.1 Oscillibacter sp.
ATATATTGATATATAATATATTACAGAAAATGAAAAATCCGCTTGGGACTTTGGTACTTTGGGACTTTTGGGACTATTTTGTAAATTCTTTTCATTCGTTTGCAAATTCCATTCCACTAATAAATACTCACATTTCCTAATTGTTTCAAATAAATTTGCAATTCGATCATTGGCAAGTTATTCTCACATGTGGGAAAAAACGAACAATTACGGACACAAAAAAATGCCGCAAGAAGTATTACACCACTTGCGGCAATATCAATTCCCTGTCACTACAACGGGAAGAGCCGTTTACTCAACCAACGGTTTTCTGCTTTAGAAAGGCAGATCATCGGTAGACTCGCCTGTAGCGGCAGCTTCAGGCTGTGCTGGCGGGAATGGTTCCGGAATTGCCTGTTGCGGAATCTCGGCCATTGGCTCCTGCATTGGCATCTCCACTTTCCATGCACGTATAGAGTTGAACCAACGGTCATTCCACTGGCGTGCGTCGATATCAAACGACACCTTGACAGTGTTGCCAACAACGAGCAGGGAGGCAAACTGGCTGATTCTGTCGTTGCCGAATACCTCAAAACACATCTTCTTGGGATACTGCTCCTCTGTCTCTATCACATACTCCTGCACCTTCCATGGGTTGCCCGTCTTTGAGGTTCCCTCACGAGGGGCAAGCACAGCTATAACTTTTCCTTGTATTTCCATTTGTTTTTCGTTCTTTATGGTTTGGTCTGCGAAATTACCAAAATAGTTTTAAAAATAAAAACATTTCATTTTATTTTTTGCTCACCACAAGGTTTTTTTGTATTTTTGTAGTCGTTATATGCCAGACGCTAACAGGTAGCATAATTAGAAGGAAATAGCATCCGGCAAAGCAAAGACAACGATAAGCAACAATAAAAAACAACAATAAAATACACAATAATGAGAATCACATTGTCATGCGCGGTGCTAAGCAGCCGCCTTCTTACACTGTCGAAAGTGCTTAACAGCAAGAACTCACTACAGATTCTGGACTGCATCCTTTTTGATGTAAAGGACGGAGTGCTCACGCTCACCGCTTCAGACAAGGAGAACGAGCTGACCACCAGCGTGGAACTCGACGAGGCCGATTCCGACGGAAGGTTCGCCATCAGCAGCCGCACCATCATCGACGCCGTGAAAGACCTGCCGGAGCAGCCTGTCACGCTCACTGTAGACCTGAACACCTACTCAGTGAGCATCACATTCCAGAACGGAGGCTATACCTTCACGGCACAGAATGCCGATGAATTCCCAATGGCACAGCCAGTAGGCGACGAGGCAACGACAATCACCATACCATCCGGCATCCTCGCCGACAACATCTCGCGCACACTGTTCGCCACAGCCAACGAGGAAATCAGGCCTGTGATGAACGGTCTCTATTTTGACCTCAACCAAGAGGCGTTGGCAATCGTGGCAAGCGACGGACACAAGCTCGTGAGAAACAAGATACTGAGCATCACCAACGAAGAGCCTGTGTCGTTCATCTTGCCTAAAAAGCCCGCCACACTGCTCAAGAACGTGCTAACGCACGACGACACACCGGTGGAGATACGTTTCGACAACCTCAACGCAGAGGTGACATTCGCATCAGGCAACCTGAAGTGCAGACTCATAGAAGGCAGGTATCCAAACTACAACTCCGTGATTCCAACCGACAATCCATGCCAGATGACCATCGACCGCAGGTCTCTTCTCGGTTCGGTGAAGCGCATCCTGCCATTCGCAAGCGAGAGCAGCCAGTCTATACGTCTACGCCTCGGCATCGGACAAGTGGAGGCATCGTCAGAAGACATCGACTTCGCGACAAGCGCAAAGGAAACCATAGTATGCGACTACAACGGAACTCCGATGAGCATCGGCTTCAAAGGTCCTTCGCTCGTCGAGATTCTCTCAAGCCTGACAAGCGACGAAGTGTTGATGGAGCTTGCCGACCCAAGCCGTCCGTGCCTCATTTTCCCATCAGAGCAGCCTGAGGGCCAGAATATCCTTATGCTCATCATGCCGATGCTGCTGAACGACTAAAACCGGAAAAGGCAACCCCATATATAGGCAACGAACAAAACGACAAGGGATATCGGGGGGCTCCGACAAGCCAAGAAGGCCAAGCACCCCTCCACCCTACACCAGACGACAAGGAATAAGAAAAGGAATCAACACAGCCTGACGCCATTCAGAACGGCTAAAGGCGATGGCTCCCTTCTCTTGTTCCTTGGTTTTGATAAGGCAAAAACACCATCAGCAAACGTGTAGAAACCCTTTGACAACAGAAAACAGGCTGGTCGCTTGTCAAAAGCAGCGTGGTTGCACATCAGAAAATGGGGAGTTGCACATATTAAACAGGTAGATTGCATTGACAAAACAATATTAAATTAACCATAACACACATAATATACAGATGAAACTGAATCTGACAAGGCCACTCGTAGTGTTCGATCTTGAGACTACAGGACTCGACATCGTGAGAGACAGAATTTTCCAACTATCATATATCAAGGTATATCCCGACGGAAAAGAAGAGAGGGAGAACATCTTTGTGAACCCAGGAAAGGAGATTCCACAGGAGGTGGTTGAACTGACTGGCACATCAAACGCCGATGTGGCAGACAAGCCCACATTCAAGGCTCTCGCTCCTGAACTGGCAGAGAAATTCGCAGACTGCGACTTCGCCGGTTTCAACTCCAACCACTTCGACCTGCCGATGCTCGCCGAGGAATTCTACCGTGCAGGCATCAACTACGACTTCAGCCAGTGCAGACTGATTGACGCCCAGACGATATTCCACAAGATGGAGCGCCGAAACCTGGCTGCTGCTTACAAGTTCTATTGCGGAAGGAAAATGGAGGACGACTTCGACGCCCACCGCGCCGACCAGGACACTGAGGCTACATACCGCGTGCTCATGGGAGAACTCGACATGTATGCGCCTGGCAAACAAGAGGAAGAAGAACGACAGCTGGAGAACGACATGGACGTCCTGGCACAGTTCTCAAAACAGAACGACAACGTAGACTTCGCCGGACGCGTAGTATGGAAGGAAATAAAAGACGCCAACGGACAGACAATGCTCGACGCCGACGGTAAACCCAAGAAGCAGGAGGTGTTCAACTTCGGCAAATACAAGGGAGTGCCCGTTGAAGAAGCATTGCGCCGCGACCCGGGTTACTACAACTGGATGCTCACAAGCGACTTCACGAGCGACACCAAGCAGGTACTGACACGCATCAAGATGAGAGATCTGAGGAGGGGACAAGGATGCTGAAAGGAAAGAAAATCGTTCTCGGCATAACAGGTAGCATAGCGGCTTACAAAGCATGCTACATCATCCGTGGACTGATAAAGGCCGGAGCAGAGGTCCAGGTTGTGATAACGCCAGCAGGCAAGGAGTTCATCACTCCCATCACGCTGTCGGCACTGACCCACAAACCGGTCATCAGCGAATTCTTCTCTCAGAGAGACGGCACCTGGAACTCACACGTAGACCTCGGCATCTGGGCTGACGCCATGCTCATAGCACCATGCACGGCATCAACGATGGGAAAGATGGCAAACGGCGTTGCCGACAACATGCTCATCACCACATATCTCTCGATGAAAGCGCCGGTGTTCGTGGCTCCCGCCATGGACCTTGACATGTATCGCCATCCGTCAACACAGCATAACATGAATACGCTTCTGGGCTATGGCAACCATATCATCGAGCCCAAGAGCGGATTCCTTGCCAGCGGACTTGAGGGCAAGGGCAGAATGGAAGAGCCAGAAGAGATCGTGAGACAGCTCGACGCATTCTTCGAAGACCAAGGCAACGCGTCTGAAGACACGTGCCACACTCCTGCCTGCAAGGAAGGACTGCCACTCAAGGGCAAGAAGATAATGATTACCGCCGGACCTACATACGAGAAAATCGACCCTGTGCGCTTTATCGGCAACTACTCAAGCGGCAAGATGGGGTTCGCCCTGGCTGAAGAATGCGCAAGAAGAGGCGCTGAAGTAACGCTTATCGCCGGACCAGTGACGATGAAATGCTCTGACATGATAAAAAGAATCGACGTTGAGAGCTGCGATGAAATGCATAAGGCTGCCACTGAATGCTTCGCCAGCCAGGATGCAGCGATATTGTGTGCGGCAGTTGCCGATTTCAAACCAAGCCATGTGAGCGACAGGAAGATAAAGCGCGAGCACGACGACCTCGTGATAACGCTGAGCCCGACCCACGACATTGCCGCCGCTCTCGGCAAGGCAAAGCAGGCTGGGCAGAAGCTGATCGGATTTGCACTGGAAACAAACGACGAGGAGATGAACGCAAAGAAGAAACTGGCGAAGAAGAACCTTGACTTCATAGTGCTCAACTCCACACGCAATGAAGGCACCACTTTCAGAAGCGACGACAACATGATTTCCATCATTTCGCCAGAAGGCAAGAAGGATTATCAGAAAAAGCCGAAGACAGAGGTGGCAAGCGACATCGTAGACGAGATGGAGAAACTTTGGAAACGATGATTCCTCTAACAAAAAGACATAAACCACTACACATCATGAGAATACGACTGATTTGTCTGTATGCACTGCTCATCGTGGCAACGGCATCCGCCGGAGCACAGGAGCTGATAGCTAAGATAACCATCAACCACAACCAGATACAAGGCACCGACGCCAGCGTCTTCGACAACCTGAAGGAGACGCTGGAGCAGTTTGTCAACGACAGACAGTGGACGGATTATCAATTCCAGAAAAACGAAAGAATCGTGTGCAACTTCAACATAACGGTGACTAAATACGACCAGTCATCGAACAAGTTCACATGCAATGCACTAATACAGGCAAACAGACCGGTATACAACTCGGCATATAACACCACCTTATATAATAATAAAGACAACGACTTCAACTTCGAGTTCGCACAGTTCGACCAGCTCAACTTCAATGAAGAACAGATAGACAACCAGCTGACGGCTCTCTTCGCCTATTACGCCTATCTCATCATCGGACTCAACCTCGACAGCTTCTCACCAATGGGGGGTGAAGACATACTGCAACGCTGCATGAACCTCACCAACAATGCCCAGAACCTGAACTTCACGGGATGGAAATCATTTGAGACCGACAGGAACAGATTCGCCATCATAAACGACTACCTCGACGGAGCGATGAAACCGTTCAGACAACTGCAGTATGACTACTACAGGACCGGACTCGACGAGATGGCAAACAATGTGGAACGCGGAAGGACGAACATCACCACCGCTCTCGAAACCAATCTCAAGAAGGCTCATGACGACAAACCGCTGAGCAGTCTGCCTGCTATATGGACCGACTTCAAGAAAGACGAGCTGGCAAACATCTACAAAGGAAAGGGCACGCAGAAGGAGAAAGAGGCCATTTATGAACTGCTGTTCTCCATCAACCCATCGCAGAACAACTCGTGGGAAAAGATAAAAGAATGACAAGGTGGAAGATTCTCAAATGATTTTCTTACCGACTATACTCTCTATACAACCACTTTAGCAGAAAACAGAAATGCTGAAACAACTATATATCAAGAATTTCGCACTCATAGACACGCTCGATATGGAATTCTTCCCGGGGTTCTCTGTGATAACAGGAGAAACAGGAGCCGGAAAAAGCATCATCCTCGGAGCAATAAACCTGCTGCTCGGACAGAGAGCTGACTCCAGACAGATAAAGAAAGGTGCTGACAAATGCGTAATCGAAGCACATTTCGACCTCTCGAGATACGACATGAAAGCGTTTTTCGACGAGAACGACATTGAATATGATGCCAACGACACCATTCTGCGAAGGGAACTCCTGGCTTCCGGAAAGAGCAGGGCATTCATCAACGACACACCGACATCACTCGCCATAACGAGAAAACTCGGAGAACAGCTCATCGATATACACAGCCAGCACCAGAACCTCATGCTTGGCAGCGAGGACTTCCAGCTGAAAGTGCTCGACATCATGGCTCAAGATGCAATATTACTTGAAGAATACCACTCGGCATACGACAAATTGCAGAAAGCGCGCAACGATGTGGCTGAAGCAAAAAGGGAAATGCAGAAAGCCGTAGAGAACGAGGAGTTCTACAGATTCCAGCTAAACGAACTGCAGGCTGCAAACCTGCAACACGGAATGCAGGAACAACTGGAAGCAGAACAAGAAAAGCTGAACCATGTGGAAGACATAAAAGGCACACTGTACCAAGTGGACGTAATGCTGAACGGGAACGGCGAGAGAAGTCTCGTAGACGACATACGCGAAGCCGCAAGGACGTTGGCAGGCATCAGCAACGTGTATCCCGAAGCTGCCGGCATGGCAGAGAGAATGGAAAACTGCCATATAGAGCTGAAAGACATAGCACAGGAAGTGGGCGCAAGCATGGACGAAATAGAGATGGATCCGGAGAGACAGAAACAGGTAAACGAAACGCTCGACACAATATACTCACTGGAACAGAAACACCACACGGACTCCGTGGACAGGCTCATAGAAAAAAGAGACGAACTGGAACAGAAGATCCTCAACATCGACAACGGTGACGAAAGACTGAAGGAACTGGAACAGAAACTCTCCGAGGCTAATGCAAACTGCAAGGAAGTGGCAGACAGACTGACGGCAACAAGACGAAAGGCAGCGACAACGGTGGAGAGAGGAATGAAAGACCGGTTAGTGCCTTTGGGAATACCAAAGGTGAGATTCAGCATAAGCATCGAACCGAGGGAGTTCCAAAGAGACGGCTGCGATGCTGTGGCATTTCTATTCAGTGCCAACAGCAGCAGCGACATGATGCCTGTTTCACAGGTGGCATCAGGAGGAGAAATCGCCAGAGTGATGCTCTCGCTGAAAGCCATGATCAGCAATGCCGTGAAACTCCCGACAATCATCTTCGACGAGATTGACACCGGAGTGAGCGGAAAGATTGCCGAAAAAATGGCACTGATAATGCAGGAAATGGCCCAAAGCGAAAGACAGGTGATAAGCATCACCCATCTACCACAGATTGCAGCAAGGGGTACTACCCACTACAAGGTGTATAAGGAAGAAACGGAGAACGGAACTGAAAGCACAATGACAAGACTCAACGATGAGCAACGCATCAATGAGATAGCGCAGATGCTGAGCGGATCAGACATCACCGATGCCGCAAAGCATAATGCAAAAGAACTGTTGGGAGCATGAAATGACAGAAAACCCGTTTATCAGGCAAGAAGAATCCCTTATCAATTCGTCAACTAATTTAAAATGAAACATATAACAATTTTAAAACTGATATTCTCATTGGCAGCATTAATTCTGCCAGCAACAGTAAACGCACAGTCGGCAGCCGTAAAGAAAGCATCGGAAAGCGTGTTCACGCTGACCACATTCAATGCGGACGGAAGTATACACGCCACAAGCCACGGAGTGTTCGTAGGCAAGAGCGGTGAAGCTATAAGCGCTCTGAAACCATTCTTAGGCGCAAGCAAAGCTGTAGTAATCGATGCAAAAGGAAACAAGAAGGACGTGACACGCATCATGGGACTGAACGATATTTATGATGTGGTGAAATTCAAAGTGGATGGCAACACGAAACCTGCAGCCATCGCCAGCGCTGCCACTACGCCTGGCGGCAAACTATGGCTTCTGCCCTACTCCAACAAAAGTGCGAAACCAGAAGCGGCGACAGTGAAGAATGTGGAGAAATTCATGGATAAGTTCTCATACTACATCTTCGACTATTACGCAAAGGAGACAACTGAAGCTTGCCCGTTCGTCAACGACAATGGTGAAGTGGCAGGACTGTTGCAGACATCAACGACATCGACGGAAGCTCACGCCACTGATGCTGCCTTCATAATGCAGCTGACAACAAGCGGACTGTCGGTCACCGATGACACATACAGGAAGATAGGCATACCTGCAGCATTGCCCACGGAAAAGAATCAGGCCATGCTGGCTCTGATGCTCGCCACACAGAGCAACGACTCCCTGAAGAGCGAGGCGACAACAAACGATTTCATAACCGCCTTCCCCACCCTTGCAGACGGCTATGTGGCAAAGGCTGAAGCTGAGGTAAACAGAAACGACTTTGAAGCAGCACGCAAGACAATGGAGACTGCAGTGGACCGCACAGAACCCAAAGACGAAATCCATTACAACTACGCAAAACTGATGTATATGAAGGAGCTGTACAGAAGCGACATCGCCTATACCCCATGGAGTCTTGACAAGGCACTCGGCGAAGTGACAAAGGCTTACAGCATAAACGCACTGCCAATATACAAGGATCTGGAAGGACAGATCCTCTTCGCCAAGAAAGACTACCAGAAGGCTTATGACACATTCATGGCGCTTACAGGCAGCAAACTGAAAAACGGCGATTTGTATTATAATGCAGCCCAATGTAAGGACATGATGAAGGCTCCAGACACAGAAGTGCTCGCATTGCTCGACAGCGCTGTGAACAACATCGACACGCTCAACGTGAAAGAAGGCGCAAAATATTTCATCATGAGAGGCGACGTATATAACAGGATGGAGAACTACCGTCAGGCAGTGTTCGACTATACACGCTACGAGGTGATTGAAGGAAAAAGACAAACTCCCCAATTCTACTACGTCAGAGAACAAGCTGAAGTGAAGGCAAAGCTCTTCAAACAGGCACTGTCAGATATCGACATTGCTATATATCTAGCCCCTGATGAAACATCCTTCAAGGCTGAAAAAGCATCACTGCAACTCAGGCTCAACCTTATCAGCGAAGCCATGCAGACTGCTGAACAATGTGTGAAAGAAGCTCCTGACTATTCAGACGGATACCTCATCCTCGGACTGGCACAGATAAACTCCGGCAAAAAGGAGGAGGGACTGGCAAACCTCGCCAAGGCAAAAAATCTGGGCAACAGCCAGGCAACTCAACTGATTGAGAAATACAAGAAATGAAAACAGAATTGATTGACAAGAAACAATAACGAGAAAAGCGGTTCTGTAGATTCCACATCCAACGACAAGAGGATAGAATTATCACTTGAACATGGACATGAAATCTACAGGACCGATTCCAGGACCTTATACTAATACGAAAAGGATGGACAAAGGAACAAGAATCATCGTCTCAATAGGCAGCAACTTCAACGCCAAGGAGAATATCACACTGGCAAAGCGGAAACTGGCTTTCATGCTGGGCAACGATACCGTGTTTACCAAAGAAATGTGGACAGAACCCATCGGAATAGAATCGGAGAAGTTCATCAACTGCATCTGTTTCTCCACGACGAAGCATACGTTGTCGCAAATCACGAAAGCATTCAAACAACTCGAAAAGCGATGCGAGAGAAGCAAGAAGAATGACTTGCTGAACAGAATAACTCTCGACATCGATATTCTGATGTATGGAGAAACGAAACTGCACATAGACGATTGGAACAGGGACTATATCAAGACCCTGATGAACGACTATGACAACAACAAGGAATTATTCATTATCGACAAGACACTATGATCAAGAAGCTATTCTTACTCTCTGTCGTGGCTCTTGGATGCCAGACGACATCATTGAAGGCACAAGACTTCAACAAGTATTTCACAGAAAACACCCTGAGAATAAACTGTATCTTCGGGGGTAACGCCAACGAGCAGCATATCTTCGTGGACAACATGAATTCCATTCCAGGATGGTATGGAAGAAAGACAAGACTCGGAGAGTTTCCGGTGGAGGGAAACGCTCAGTTTGAAATGAAAGACCACAAGACAGGAAAGGTGATTTACAGGAACTCCCTCTCTACCCTCTTCCAGGAATGGCAGACATACGATGAGGCCAAGACATCAAACAAATCGTTTGAAAATGTCATCCTCATGCCTATGCCAAAAGATTCCGCCGAAGTGACCATCAAACTGAAGAACAACCGGAGAGAAATAGTGGCTTCAATCACGGAGACCATTGCCCCCAAAGACGTGCTGATAAGCAAAAAAGGCAGTCACCCTACGCCATACGACGTCATTCAAAAGGCTGCAGACACCTCAAACTGCATCAACATTGCCTTCCTTGCAGAAGGATATACAGAAAGCGAAATGGAGAAATACATCAATGACGTCAAGACTGCGACTGACGCAATCTTCGCTCACGAACCATTCCTGGAATACAAAGACAGATTCAATGTCATTGCCGTGAAGTCGGTATCAGAAGAGAGCGGAACGAGCGTACCGTCGAAGGGCATATGGAAGAACACAGCATTGGGATCCAACTTCGACACTTTCCACAGTGAGAGATACCTTACGACACTGAACCTGAAAAAAGTACACGACTGGCTCGCCGGTACTCCATACGAACATATTATCATATTGGTAAACACAGATGTATATGGCGGAGGAGGCATACTGAACTATTATAACCTGAGCTCTACAGGACACAAATCATTCAAGCCTGTCATCGTACACGAGTTCGGACACAGTTTCGCAGGACTCGCAGATGAATACGCATACGATTGGGAAGAGATTCCAATGTATCCTCTCGACGTGGAACCATGGGAGGCAAACATCACCACCCTCGCCGACTTCAATGGCAAATGGGAAAACCTCATAAAGAAAGGAACTCCGATACCTACACCTGAGACAAAAGACGAAAAGAAGGCAAAAAGCAAAGTGGGATACTTTGAAGGAGCCGGATACAGGACCAAAGGTGTATATAGAGGAGTGCAGAATTGTCGTATGAGAACGAACGCCTGCAAGGAATTCTGCATCGTATGCAAAAACGCTCTCACAAAACTAATTAAATTCTATACAGGAGAATGAGAGGCATCAGAACTCTGATCATCTTCATGCTCATCACTGCTGTCTACACCACAAGACTGTCAGGACAGTCAGTCAATGGCATGCCTGACAAAGAACAGCTCACTATAGCCCTGGAATACTTCAGCAGCGGCAAATACATCGAGGCGCGAAATATACTGACGCGCCTCGATAAGAAATACAAGCTGAACCCCAGGTTCAAGGCGTATATTGGATTATGCTTCTATTATACGTGGGAATATGACAAAGCCTGCGTATACCTTGACCCGTATATAACAGACTTGGAAGTTTATGCCCCACACGAAAGAAGCGTGTACTTCTTTGCAGATGCTGAAAGCCACTTCCTGCTCGAAGAATACGACAAGGCAATACCGCTATATGAGAAAACGCTTACCGTATGCTATGACAAAGAAAAAGGCGACGTGTTCTTCAGACTTGCCTACTGCTATATGAACAGCAAAGAATGGCAGAACACTCTCGATTGTCTAGACTCCGCATTATCATTTTATGAACAATTCGGATATCCGGAAAACAAAAGCGCAAGAGTGATTCAGATACAGAAGATGATTGCAGGATGCAAGAAAAAACTCAAACAAGGAAACAAGACAAACAAAGATACTGTTAAGCAAGGCAACACGACTGAAAAACAAAGATGAAATGCGATTGAAACATAAGTGTATATTGAGAAAAGACAAAACAATTTTAATGCCTTGTTGTAAATGAAAAGCAAAATTTAATGCAAATAATTTGCAATAAGAGAAAATAGCATTATCTTTGCAACACGAAAGAGATACAAAAGAAATAGACCGTATCGGTTCGATCGGGATACTCATCAATAATAAAACGAAAACCGAGATGATTTCTTTTGCTAATGGCGGGCCACATTCCCCAGCAATGAGGATAGCTGTAAAGCCGGTGGATTACAAAGGCGGAGAACTCTCAAATCTTTCTAGCTCGGAGTTTCATCACATCATCGGTGCGGTCTTTTTTTTAAAATACAAAAGCGGTGGCACTTCGTCAAGGCACGAAACACCGCTTTTCTTCTTGAAATTTCAAATCATAAAAACTTTTATAAATATGTTCTCAGGAATAGTAGAAGAATTCGCTACTGTGACCAACATACACAGATATGGTGGCAATATCGACTTTACACTCACATGCTCATTTGTAAACGAACTCAAAATAGACCAAAGCGTATCTCACAACGGTGTATGTCTGACCGTAGTGGAGATAAAGGACAATACATACACCGTGACGGCTATGAAAGAGACACTTGACAGAACGAACCTCTCACTACTCGAAGTGGGAGACAAAGTGAACGTGGAGAGGTCGATGATAATGAACGGAAGACTCGACGGACATATAGTGCAAGGACATGTTGACGAGACTGCAAAGTGCATCGACATGAGAGATGCCGACGGCAGCACATATTTCACCTTTGAATACAAGAACAACAAAGAGATGGCACAACGTGGATATTTCACAGTGGACAAAGGCAGCGTAACGGTGAACGGAGTGTCGCTCACGGTTTGCGAACCAACCGACAACACCTTCACTGTGGCCATCATACCATACACAAGGGAAAACACGAACTTCTGCGATATACAGGTAGGAACAGTGGTGAACATCGAGTTTGACATTCTCGGCAAATATATAGCAAGACTGAAACATTTTGACTGATGAAGCTTCATGCAAACAAAGGTGAAGCAAAACGACACATAAAGCCTAATCATGAAAACCATACGAAGGTGTCTATGACAAATTGCAATGCCCTACAAATTTTTTTCATGACAGGACAATAACAGAGAAAAGCATAAACATGGAAATAAACAAATCGGAATTCGTCATAAGCAGTGCTGAGACAACCAAATGTCCAAACGACAACAAGCCGGAATACGCATTCATAGGCAGAAGCAACGTGGGCAAATCAAGTCTGATAAACATGCTCTGCAGACACAAAGGATTGGCCAAGACATCTGCCACACCAGGAAAGACCCTGCTCATAAACCATTTCATAATCAACAACGAATGGTATATAGTTGACCTACCCGGATATGGATATGCCAAGAGGTCCAAGACCGTGCAACGTAAGCTCGAACAGATGATACAATCATATATCCTGCAGAGGGAACAGCTTGTGAATCTATTCGTGCTTATAGACATCAGACACGATCCACAGAAAATTGACACCGACTTCATAACATGGTTGGGACAAAGCGGCATACCATTCTCTATCATCTTTACCAAGGCTGATAAAATAGGAAACATGCAGAAGGCGCAAAAAGCAGCCAACAAATATATGGACACTCTAAAAGAAACATGGGAGGAACTGCCACCCTATTTCGTGACAAGCAGCGACAAGGCCTTGGGAAGAGACGAAGTGCTCGACTACATCGAAGGAATAAACCGGGAATTGACAGCAGAAGATTAACAAACAAGTTGATGAGCTTACAAACAAACGGGTTGACGAGACATTACTCAGAAAATCGAAAACAAACATAAAATGATGCATCAACTTGTCTACTCGCCAGTTTGACTATTCGTTTACTAAATAAACACACACTATGGCAAGCCAGAAACCTTTTCTTGACGTACAGAACCTGACAAAGACATTCGGAGCACAGGTGATTTTCGACAATATATCATTCAGCATTGCAGAGGGACAGAAAGTCGGACTAATAGCAAAAAACGGAACAGGAAAATCCACACTGCTATCCATACTGACAGGCAAAGAAGACTACGACGCAGGAAACATCGTATACAGCAACGGAATAAAAGTAGGATATCTGGAACAATCGCCGACTTTCGACCCAAACGAAAGCGTGCTCGACGCATGCTTCAACCACGACGGCAAAGAAGAAAAGATACTCAAAGCGAAACAGATTCTCACACAACTGAGGATTGCCGACCTCAACCAGCCTATGGGACAACTAAGCGGAGGACAGCAAAAAAGAGTGGCGTTAGCTAATATACTCATCAACGAACCCGACATGCTCATTCTGGATGAACCTACCAACCACCTCGATATAGAGATGACGGAATGGCTAGAAGGATTCATCGGCAGAGGAAACAAAACGCTGCTGATGGTCACACACGACAGATTCTTCCTCGACAGAGTATGTTCCATAATACTGGAACTCGACGACTTCACCATATATAAATACAAAGGCAACTACAGCTACTATCTGGAAAAGCGACAAGAGCGGATAGACAACATGAGAGCTGAAGTGCAGAGAGCTAACAACCTTTATAAAAGGGAACTGGAATGGATGAGAAGAATGCCACAGGCGAGAGGACACAAAGCGAAATACAGAGAAGACGCTTTTGTTGAGCTTGAGAAAGTGGCAAAACGGAAAATCGAAGAAAGACAACTCCGACTCAAATCAAGCAATGTTTATATAGGAAGCAAGATATTTGAATGTCAATACGTGTCAAAGGCTTTTGATGACAAAGTGATACTCAAAGATTTCTACTACAACTTCGCCAGATACGAAAAGATGGGTATAGTTGGAGACAATGGAGCAGGAAAATCAACATTCATAAAACTCCTGCTCGGAAAACTACAGCCCGACTCCGGAAAATTTGACATTGGAGAAACTGTAAAATTCGGGTACTTTTCACAGGAAGGACTCAAATTCAATGAAGAACAGAAGGTGATAGACGTCATAACAAGCATAGCTGACTATATAGACGTGGGCGGCAAGAAACATTTGTCAGCATCACAATTCCTGCAATATTTCCTTTTCACGCCAGAACAGCAACACAACTACGTGTATAAGCTAAGTGGAGGAGAAAAGCGGAAACTATATCTTTGCACGATACTGATGGCAAATCCCAACTTTCTCGTACTCGACGAGCCGACAAACGATCTCGACATTCAGACACTACAAGTGCTTGAAGAATACCTTGTGGACTTCCCCGGTTGCGTTATCGTAGTAAGCCATGACCGATATTTTCTCGACAAGACCGTAGACCATCTACTTGTATTCAAAGGCAATGGAGAGATAAAGGATTTTCCAGGAAACTACACCCAATACCGCGAATGGAACAGCATAATAGCCTCTGAAGAAAGGGACAAGAAGGAAAAAGAGAAAAAAGTCACCGTACCCTCAAAACATAAAGAAAGCCAACAAGGGGAAAAAAGGAAAATGACTTACAAGGAGAAACGCAAATATGAACAACTGGAAAAAGAAATTTCAGAGTTGGAAAAAGAACAGAAACAAATAGAAGAAGCTCTCAACTCTGGCACACTAACAGTGGATGAACTGACCAATAAGAGCATCAGATTCTCTGAAATAAAACAGATAATTGACCAAAAGTCATCAGAATGGCTCGAATTGGCCGAGATAGAAGGATAAAACAAAAATATAGATTTCAACACGACAAACATAGGGAATTCTATAAAACTGTTTCAAGTCTCGTCTGAATAGTTGAACATAATGATATTTACGACATGACAAGGAACCGCAAGTTAAAATTGGTTAACCAACAGATAAATTACCAATTAAGAAAGCAAATGTTTGAAGAATGTTTCGTATATTTGCAAAATCATTAGAAACACCCTTTGTTTCAGTTTTTTTGAAACGAAAATCATATAATTTTTTTACACATAATTTATTATGTATAGCAA
>CAVBFA010000076.1:0-5796 GCA_963594595.1 Oscillibacter sp.
CGGATTTGGCTTTTCACTGATTTTTTTAGGTGGTTGTAAATGGGTTACTGGATTTATATCGGGATCTTCTTGGATTTGCGAGTGCTGGGGCACTCCCCTATCCTTGCTGAGTTCTAAGCTGATGGCTTTTAGACAAAAACCTGGATAAACCCATGGTTGACCCGTTGGCGGAATTGATTTAGTGCACACTTAATTCTGATGACCGATTCTGGTTAAAATTGGGCACGCTGCTTGCCCAACTGGGGTAAGCTGCTTTCTCATCATGGGCACGCTGCTTGCCCCGGATGGGCAGATTTGGTTTCCGATACCTGTCCGACACATTACCATTTATGGAGTTCAGCAAACGCATGCAATTCCTGCCATCTGACAATTCCTCCAATCAGCAAACCATCCAGACAATTGACTGACAATCGCCAGACGGTTAACTATCTGTTTGTCAGAATATTACAACAAAAAACCAGACAATCTGACAGTTTTTCAGAAATTCTCGCTTTTACTGAGATTCAGCGATATGGGCAACTTTTACCCATATCGACAAAATTAAATTAATTCCGCCAACAGGTATGGTTGACGATCTTTCCTGATAACTGTAGCCCCCTCTCGGTCTCCCCCGAAGGGGAGATGAAGGTTACTCTAATTCTGATTCCTGACAAAAGGATATGTAACACACGGTCATGGAAAAGGGAAGATTTTGGGCACGAAATGAAAAGGAAATGTGCCCAGATGGGGCAACGTGCTTGCCCCACTTGGGCAAGCAGCGTGCCCCAAAATGGACAAAACGAGACTGAAAACCACTGTAAACGGAGAGGAGTGGCAAGAGCCTGAGGCGGGGATACGACGACAATACGGAATGACAATATCAGTGGACAACAAGATCAAGTGAGCAACAAGATCAAAGAACTGAAGGAGCCGGTTGTATTATAATGTATCGCCACCCGAGGAAAAACAGAGAAGACACCAATACAGTAACAAAACGATTTCGCAAACCGACGTTCAAATGTTAATCACTTTGAAATGTTGCCAGCATATCAATAAGAATGACTATCTTTGCATAATGTTGGCCCTGTTACATCACACTGCCGACAAACGATAATAATTACCACATTAACAGAATCATAAAAAACGATATGCAAACAAGCGTAAAGCCCGCTGAGGGCAAATTAGGAATAATGATTGTTGGTAACGGTGCCGTTGCCACTACATTCATGACAGGCGTGCTGATGACGCGCCGCGGTTTGACCAAGCCCATCGGCTCCATGACACAATACGACAAGATACGCGTAGGCAAGGGAACCGAGAAGAAATATCTGCACTACAAAGACATCGTGCCACTGGCAAGTCTCGACGACATCGTGTTCGGCACATGGGATGTATACCCGCAGAACGCCTATCAGGCAGCGATGTATTGCGAGGTGTTGAAGGAGAAAGACATCAACCCCGTGAAGGACGAGCTGGAGAAAATCAAGCCTATGAAGGCCGCCTTCGACAAGAACTACGCCAAGCGTCTCGACGGTGACAACGTGAAAGACTGCAAGACACGCTGGGAGATGGTGGAAGCGCTGCGTGAAGACATCCGCAACTTCAAGAAGGAGAACAACTGTTCACGCATCGTGGTGATTTGGGCAGCCTCAACGGAAATCTACGTTCCGGTGGACGAGAAGATCCACTATTCGCTCGAAGCCCTGGAGAAGGCGATGAAGGAAGACGACCGCGAACACGTGGCACCATCAATGTGCTACGCCTATGCCGCCCTCACCGAAGGAGCACCGTTCATCATGGGTGCGCCAAACACAACTGTCGACATTCCAGCCATGTGGGAACTCGCAGAGAAGACGAAGATGCCAATCTCAGGCAAGGACTTCAAGACCGGCCAGACCCTCGTGAAGAGCGGTTTCGCCCCAATCATCGGCACCCGCTGTCTGGGACTGAGCGGATGGTTCTCTACAAACATCCTCGGCAACAGAGACGGTCTCGTACTCGACGAGCCGGCAAACTTCCACACCAAGGAGGTGAGCAAGCTCTCCACACTGGAGACAATCCTGAAGCCCGACGTGCAGCCCGACCTCTATGGCCACGGCAACGACGAGGATACACAGTATTATCATAAGGTGCGCATCAACTACTACCCACCACGCAACGACAACAAGGAGGGCTGGGACAACATCGACATCTTCGGATGGATGGGCTACCCGATGCAGGTGAAGATAAACTTTCTCTGCCGCGACTCCATCCTCGCTGCCCCTCTGCTGCTCGACCTCTGTCTGCTGAGCGACCTCGCCGCAAGAGCCGGACGCTATGGCACACAGCGTTTCCTGAGCTTCTTCCTCAAGAGTCCAATGCACGACTATACCAAGGGCGAAGAGGCAGTAAACAACCTATACCAACAGTACACAATGCTTAAGAACGCCATCCGTGAAATGGGTGGTTATGAAGCTGATGAAGAGATTGACTAATAAACAAAAGAAGACAATATTGTGGTCGCTACCAGTAGTAATACTGGCAGCGATTGCTTTTATTACGGTACCCTCGCTGCTGCCCGAAAGCTACGACAGCATGAAACGGAGCGTGGTTACCGTAGAATGCGGTGAATACTACGAGATTCTGAGCCGTGGCAGGGTGATAGCCTGCTGCAACGACATCAATGCCGACACCACTCTCCATGCCGTCAGCGTAAAGCCCGACAGCGACACGGAGCGCAAGGCAATGGTGTGCGGATGCTGGATAAACAGGTTCACGTTCATGCCCTCATGCCAGGGCCGGATACTCACCGTCAGTCCATTTGCCACCGACGCAAGACTGATTTCCATGGCAAACAGGAACATCGGCACACTGATCGAGAATACCATCAAGCGAGCCGAAGAGATGCTCGCCACCGACAGGAAGAGGGAGACAGAAATGGATTATTATCTGAACACCCACAACGTGAAAGACGAAGGATACAACGCCATCGCCGCATACGCCGAAGAGAACAAGAAGAAAAAAGACAGTCTGCATCACAGCATCAACCTGCTGAAATCGCTGCAACAGAAAAAGGGACTCAAGATAAGGCGCAAAAGCAGATATACGCTGGTCTACCCCGTCAACGCGAAGAAGGCTAACAGGATAGCCTGCCGCATCCTGCCCGAGGAGTCGGGAAAGACATCAAGAAACACCATCGTGCTGCAGACGAAAGGTAAGTTCATGCCCGAAGATGCAAACAGTCTGTACGGATTCGACGTATTCTGCCTTATCCCCGAAAAGGGCGACACCATATCCATAGCCGGAGTCTTCGGACTGACAAAGAACAGTCTGCCCAGCACAGCGCTCCAGAAGCCCAACATCTTCAGAGGCACCACCATCTCAACCGAGCGTCATGCCACGCCGGAGCTGCTGGCTCCCGAGGGGGCGCCGATATTCAACCGCAACGGATATTTCATCGGAATAAACAACAAGGGAGGAATAGTGAAATGAGAATATCCCACCTTATTATATATGCCTTGACGGCACTCACCATCATCTCATGCAAAGACGGCAAACCCATCGACACCGTGACCATATACCACGGCGACTACTGCTACCGCGGAGAGATGGCACACGGCAAGCGGAACGGCTACGGAGTGTTGTCGCTGAAAGACAGTATCGTGTACAGCGGAATGTGGAAAAACGGCAAACGCTGCGGCTACGGCACTACGACCGACTCTCTGGGCAGACAGATCACCGCACTATGGCGCGCCGACACGATAGTGAGCGGAACACGAGAGGACTCTCTCGGAACATATCACGGAGGATTCAGTGAAGACCTGCTTGCCGACGGACACGGCACATGGAGAAATGCCGACGGAGAATTCTATACCGGCCTGTGGACCGCCGACCGCCGCAACGGTTTCGGCTGCGGAGTGGCAGAAAACGGCAAGGTGAAAGCCGGAGACTGGCGAAAGGACAGATACCGCGGAGAGAAGATGCTGCATACAGCCGACAGGATATACGGCATCGACGTGTCGAGATACCAACACGAGAAGGGAAAGAAGAAATTCCATCTCGACTGGACAAAGGTGCGCGTCATCGGACTGGGTTCCGGAAGGAGAAGCGTCGGCGATATAAACTACCGCATCTCCTTCGCATACATAAAGTCAACGGAAGGCGTCACCGTGCGCAACAGATATTTCGCCTCCGACTATGTCAATGCCAAGAAGAGAGGCATCGCCGTAGGAGCATACCACTTCTTCTCGACAAGAAGCAGTGCTGCCGCACAAGCGCATTTCTTCCTTAGACACACGGCTCTGAGAGTCGGCGACATGCCTCCTGTTCTCGACGTGGAGCCAAGCGACGCCCAGATAAAACAGATGGGCGGACCGGAAGTGATGTTCCGTGCCATCAGGACATGGCTAAACATTGTGCGCAACGCCACCGGTACAAAGCCCGTGCTCTACGTGAGCCAGAATTTCGTGAACAGATATCTCTCTGCCGCTCCCGACATCAAAGGCAATTACCCCGTATGGATTGCGCGCTACGGACAATACCGTCCTGACGTGCGGCTCGCCTTCTGGCAGCTCACTCCCTATGGCAAGGTGAGGGGAATACAGGGAGACGTCGACATCAACGTGTTCAACGGATACAAGGAGCAGTTTGCCGAATTCCTGCAAAAGGAGACAATAAAGAAATAAAACGCAAAACTGCCTCTGCCCCCAGCCTGCCACACGGCAGAAGAATGACGCAAGGAAGGGAATAACAAAGAAAACTACATAAAACGACGACATGAAGAAAAGCAAATTCAGAACATTAGCCACGCTGATTGCAGTGGCTTGTTCCAGCGCAGCATCCCTGGCACAGATTCCAGAGGGCTACTACGACTCACTGAAGGGAAAGAAGGGTGCCGACCTGAAAAGCGCTGTCCACGACATCATCAAAGACGCCAAAGTATTGAGCTATGGCTCGGGTAACGGAAAGACCTGGTGGGGATTCTGGATTACCGACCGCACCAGCGACGGACGCTTCATCGACCGCTACTCCAAGGAGAGCACATGGCCGATGAGCACAAGTCAGGGAACAGTGGGAGCCGGAATGAACATCGAGCACTCGTTCCCCAAGAGCTGGTGGGGAAAGACAGAAAACCAGGCATACAAAGACCTCTACAATCTCATGCCCTGCGAGAGCGGCATCAACTCAAAGAAGAGCAACTACCCGATGGGCGAAGTGGTGAGCGGCGACATAGGAAACGGCTGGACGAAAGTGGGCGACGGCAACGACGGCAAGAAATACTGGGAACCTGCCGACGAGTGGAAAGGCGACTTCGCACGCGGATACATGTATATGGCAACCTGCTACAGCGGACTGCCCTGGACGGGAGTGGGACTGCAGATTCTGGAGAAGAACGACTACCCCACCCTACAGAAATGGGCTTACGACCTATATATCAAATGGGCAAAGGCCGACATGCCAAACGAACTGGAGATAACGAGAAACAACAAGGTGAGCGAGATACAAGGCAACCGCAACCCGTTCGTAGACTTCCCTAACCTGATGGAATACATCTGGGGCGACAGCATAGACTACGCCTTCGACCCGATGACCACCACCTGTTCGGACAACTACAAGGGCGACGACACGCCAGTCACCCCTACCGACGTGATTGCCTCATACGATTTCACCAAGGGCGAGAATGGCTTCACGATCGAAGACGTGAACAACCCGCTTGACAACAGCAACATCTGGGTGATAACAGATACATACGGATGGAAGGGAACGGCATACAAAGGCAGCTGCTATGAGGCGGACTCTTATCTCGTATCGCCGGAGATAGACCTCACGGGCTATGAA
>CAVBFA010000076.1:5806-15299 GCA_963594595.1 Oscillibacter sp.
TAGCGACGGAACGGCAACGGTGCTCAGCGGTTTCACATGGCCTGCGGGCGACAGTTGGACTTTCGTGGAATCCGGTGACATCAGCCTCAACGAATTCGCCGGCAAGAAGATACGCATAGCATTCAGATACACCAGCACCTCTACAATAGCCTCTACATGGGAGATAAAGAAGATGACGGTGAGCGGCAAGAAGATGACCGACGGCATCAGCGACGCCGCAACGATTACCGGCTCCAACGAGCCTCGCCAGACCTTCAGCATCAACGGCGAACGCATCACCGACACCGTCAACCACAACGGCATCATAATAGTGAAACAGGGTGGCAAGAGCTGGAAAATCGCAAGATAAGTAATGGTCAAGTTATTCTTTCACCACTACTAAGATGAACAGCTGACAATACTTGAATCACAAAAAAAACGGTCATTAGGGCATCATGAATTATATAATTCCGAGCGAGCCCTAATGACCGTTTTTTGTTTAGAAGACAAACAAGATTATCCTTCTAAAGCCCTGATGACCGTTTGGGGTCAAAAGACAAACAAGATTATCCTTCTAAAGCCCTAATGACAATTTGGGTTAAACGCAAAAGTGCGGAGACTGGACTGTAGATATTACGGCAATGCCGTTTATCAGCGAATCCGATCTCCGCACTTGTTATTTGCTAATCAATATTTACTTGAGGATGAACTTCCTGTCATTGATGATGTAAGCACCCTTCTTCAGACCCTTCAGGCTCTT
This sequence comes from Oscillibacter sp., assembly GCA_963594595.1. Lineage (GTDB taxonomy): Bacteria > Bacteroidota > Bacteroidia > Bacteroidales > Bacteroidaceae > Prevotella. The sequence continues at coordinate 6,546 of CAVBFA010000076.1, forward strand.
TGCGTTGAGCATCACAGCCTTGCCGTCGAGAGTATACACATCATAAGAAGAAGCGTTCATCGCATTCTCTATCGCCTCTATCGACAATGAGAGGGAAGCAGTGTTGGAGAATGAACTCTCCGTAACGTTGCCCTGAGCGTCGGTGAACAGCGTCGTCACATTGTAGTAGTGGTCGTCGTCGATTCCTGCATCATCATAAGAAAGCGTCGTTCCGCTCACCGAACCGATCTTCTCACCATCACGATAGATGTTGTATCCCGTGATGTTGTCGTCAACACACTCCGTACCGGCCTCGAATGTAACGTCGTCGATACCGAAGAGATAAGTGTTGGCTGAAGGAGTGGTCTGGTGGATTGCGAAATATTTCGTTCCCTTAGGCACGAACACTGAAATCTCCTTCCAGTTGGCGCCCTCTGTAGAGAGGATCTGTCCGTCGGCAACATAAGTAGAACCAATCTTCGTGAAGCTGTCCTTGTTGTTGTCGGTGAATGAGATGAGGAAGTCGAATGTCTCGTTGTAAGCAAACGTGTCGTCGAACTGCAGGTTGCCGGCATAGAATGTCACCGTCTGTCCGTTGCCGGAGAGCAATGGAGAAACGAGCCAGTTGTCACCGTCAACGAATCCGTCTACCGTCCACTCATAAGGAGCTCCGGCAAACTTGTCGCCGTCATGTGCAGCGAAGCCAGGATGAGCCTCGATGCCGTCGAATTCCTGTATCATGGTGTGTCCGTTGAAGATTGTGAATGCGAACTTCTCTCTGAGGAACGGACTGTCGTATTGTGAGAACAGGTTGCAAGCCTCAGCTTCAGGATTGCCGTTGATGAGAGTCCAGTCGCCGAATGATGTAGCCCAGTCCGGATAATCCTCGAATGTCTCGGTCACTGTCTCCGACTCAGGAGCCACAGGAGCAGTCCATGAGAGGGCAGCAGCACCAGAAGCCGCCGTTGCGGTGAGGTCGTTGATGCGAGGAGTCCTTACAGGAGATACGGATACCGTCTTCTCCTCTGTAGCGTCGTCGCTGGAGTTCACGTCGGCAGCATAAGAAACGAGTCCCTTCAATGTCATCGTTCCCTTTGCGTTAGGAGCCACGTCGAACGAGAGGTCCACCTGAGTCTCTTCCATAGAAGCGAGCTGGTCGGTCACTGAAGTCTCGGCGAGTTTCTTGTCGCCGCTGTAGAGAGCTACGGTGTAGTTGCTTGCAGGCTTTGTTCCGAGGTTCTTCACACCCACCTTCACATCAGCCTTGCGTCCTGCCTTCAGGTTGTCAGCCACTGTTACGGCTGTTCCGGCGAGGTTGTTCTCCACATCGTCGAGGATGCAGATATTGTCAACAGCCATTGTGATATTAGAGCTCTCGCTCACACCGTTGAACTTGCATATCACGTAGCGCTCATTCTTGTATGGAGTGAGGTCAACGCTGTATTTCGCCCATCCCGACTTAGAGATAGAAGAGAAGTCGATTGCCTTCATCTCATCCTCTGTTCCGTCAGGCAACTTGACGCTGACAACGAGTTTGCCCTTCATGTTGGCAACGCCGTAAGCATCGAATGTAAGTCTTGGCTTTGAAGAACCGGCGAGTGCCACCTTTGCCAGAGAGAATGCCGTCTCGTCGCCTGCAGCGATGCTGTAGGTATTGTCGGCTGAAGCATAAGCCGTCCACATCACGCATCCTCCGTCGTTGTCGGAAGAATCCCATGTTGATGTAGACCATACTGCGGCATTAGCTCTGTTCACCACAGCATCGTTGCTCTCAACCCAGCACAGGCCGTTGTCAACGTATCCGTTCTTGAACGACTCGAAGAACGGCAGCTTGATAGACGGACCGACTACGAGGTCGGAAGAGAATACATAGTTTGAAACGTCGCTTTCGTTGCGTCCCTCAGTGCGTGCCGCTACTGTCATGAGCGACTGTGATCCGTCTGTAGTGACGGCAGCCTCCGGGTCAACAGGCAGGTCAACGCTTGTCGCGCCAGGATTGCTGGTTGCGAGCAGGTCGCCGAGATACATCTGATAGCCGTCAGACTCAATGCCGTAGACATTGACCTGCACTTCGTCAGGATTCACGTAACCGCCGTTCTGTCCCTTGCTGCTGAACTTATCCCATGTGGTGAGCACGGTGCTCACGTTGTCGTGCAGCTGCACGTTTGCCGGGTTCACCGGAGTGTCGGCTCCTACCCATGCCGTTGCCAAAGCCCAGTCGCCACAGTCGTCGCCCGTATAGGCAGCCACCTCATAGGCGTTGAAGCCAGCTACTGGCACGTTTTCGTCAACATAAGTAATGGTCTTGCCCGCTTCGGTCTTGCCGTATTCCTTGATTGTCTCGGCATTGCGGCGGATGACGATCTTGTCAACGCTTGACAATGCAGTGCCCTTCACGTCGGTAGAAGGAACGGTGAACTGCAGTGTCGCCTTCAGCTCTCCGTTAGGATCGGCAGTGGCGGTGAAGTTCGTCGGAGCCTTCGGAGCCACGAGCAGAGCGTTAGAGGTCACTGCGATGCTGTCGAGATATATCACTCCGTAGTCTGCCTGCGGTGCGATATCGTGGAAGCCCACATAGTAGTCACCCTCTACTGTCGGCGAGATGACATACGAATACTTCACGTATTTGGAATCGAGAGTGGTGGATGGCAGCAGTGTGGTGGTGAGACCAGCCGGTGTGTTGCCAGTACCCCATTTCACCTCCAGGTTGTTAGGGAACTTAGGATATCTGTTCTTTGCACTGAATGATACGGTGTAAGTACGGTCTGGTGTGAGGTGTATCCTTGGTGTCACGAACCAGTCGTCGTCTGCCGAAGCAGAACTGTAGTTGGTGCGCATACAGTGGTCGGATGCCACATACGACCATGTCTTGCCGTCGCCGTTGGAGTCAATCTTGGTGTAGAGCTTCTCGGCATCAGCACTCTTGAAGTCTTCGAAATAGTCTGGCTTGATTGCCGTACCGAAGATCTTGCCCTCAGAACTTGCCACCTCGCTCAGAGCGTCGCCGTTCTTGGCATACACTTCATAGTGGTATTCCGTGAGCTCCGGTTCCTTGAGCTGCTCGCTGAAGGAGTTCTCCGTGATGCTTTCCGCTACAAGAATCTTTGAATTCTTGGTGCAGCGATACACGTCGTATGTCACATTAGAGAGTGCCACACCGCTGACTGTCGTGGTTGGCGGTGTCCAGAACACTGTCACGTTGTAGTTGTTGTCAACCATCATGGTGACTCCGGTAGCAGGGTTAGGCGCTTCCTTGCCCACCCACTTCGTCACGCTGGCGCGTGGTGATGTGCCGGCAGCATTCTTGGTCACTACAGTAAACTGGTATGACGCACTTCTCTCCACTGTCACAGGCACAGTGACGGAAGCTCCCGCCGTGGTAGTTCCTGTTGCAGCCTCAACGCCGTTCACGCTAACTGCATATGTGAGCTCTCCGTCGAGAGCCGCTCCTGCGTATGTCGTGGTAGGTGCGGTGAACGCCACGTTACCCGTTAGCGACTCTCCGGCGAAGTCCACTGTCATGTTTGTAGCCCTTGCCGGTGCTCCCTCATCGGCGAGGTCCTGCGGGATAACCATTCCCACCATACCTGTCGTGCCGTCGAAGTCGCCGAGTTTCGTTGCAGTTCCGGTAGAGAGGTCCACTGAGTATAGTCCGGTGTTTGCCGACGCGTCGATGGCAGCCCAATAGAACACATCGTTGCGCTGGTCTATCTCTCCCGTCTGTGCGTAGTTGGCAGAACCATATTCGTCGGTTACTGTCAGTGTGAGTCCCGTTGCTCCCACGAGGGTTTCCGAACCGTCTGTGGTGCTTATCTTATAAAGGTTGCCGTCTGTGGCAATACCATACAGCACGTTCTTGCTCGTCACTCCAAGGGCGACGAACTTGTGTGTGGCGTCGCCGATGGTGGTGCGGGTCATGGTGGAATAGTCCACTGTTCCCCACTCATAACCGCTGAGGTCGGTCTTGTAGAACTCTCCATACACGGTACCGTCGGCTGCTATTGCCGTTTCCTGGGCAATGAACTTGCAGTCCATGTTTGGCACATAGTCGCTCTCGCCGGTCAGCTCCGACCATGAGGTGGTGTCGAAAACGGTGCAATAGGGCTGCACGTAGTCTGTGCCATACTCGGCATACGTCATGTCGGCATAGATACCATAGAGCTTGGAATCTTTCATCTGCACTCCCTGCTTGGCGAAGATATAGTCCATCGATGCCGTGTTCAGCATCGTCGGTGTCATCGTGGATGCAGGTGAGAAAGAGTAGTAGGCATACTGGTTTGCATTTGCCCATGCGCTGGAGAAATAGACGTTAGCCCAAATCTTCGTGCCCGATGGAGCCCGTAGCGGCATCTTGGCCTTCTGCGACCTGGTGTTGATCAGCGCCGGCGATCCAGGCTTGTGTGCCTGCCGCAGTGTGGTCTTCTTCGCACCGAGATACCTTGTCGTTGCCACTGTGGGGTTCTTGCGATGGAACTCCTCTACCAGTCTCTGCCTCTGCTCCGGTGTCAGCTTCTGCGAGAGCTGCGCCTTAGGGGCACCCAACGGCTTCTGCGCCACCGCCGAGGGTGATGCAGCAAGCGCGGCGAGCGCCACGAGTAGAGATTTGGAGTAATACGTTTTTCCCATAATCCTAAAGTTTTAAATAATATATAACTGTCGTTTGTGTCTGTTCCTTTGCAGATTGCCGTATCGGCAGCCTTGATGTGTATATAATAATAGGTGAATCTATAGTATTTCAGGTTCGTCTATATGAGTGTTTCCTTTGATGCGTCTATTTCTTAATGACCAGGGGAATGTCGGCAAAATGCAGATACTCCGCTGTTAATGTTTGCAAAAGTAGAACAATAATTTCACACAAACAAGAAAATCAGAATTTTTCTTGCTTTTTGTCTGTTAAATAAGCCCATATCTAACAGTTGGTAAGCTGACACTAATTCCAAATGACATAATATCAATGCAAAGAAGAAATCAACAGACACTCGATGAAGAGACAAATTACAAGGAAAAGTTCCACCTTTGGCAAGCATTCAGACGGCGCGTCCTATCCAACCACAACGGATAGCAAACGACTGGCATCAGACAACGGGGAAACGGAATAATTCCCCAAAATACGCATCAAAAACACGGAATAATTCCCCAATACAGGGCTTGTTTTTATGGAATAATTCCCTTTTCAGACACCATTTTTCACGGAATAATTCCCCAACACTTGCGTAAGTCGCTTATTATTAGCACATTGGCTGAGATCATGTTATAGCAGAAAAGGAGGGAGCGTCTACAAGAAAGGAGTGAGGAAAACGGGCAGGAAGAGCGTTTGCCCGTCCTTTTGGAGATCTTTCGTATACAAGACATATCGTGAAGATATTCTCCCGGAATTGCGCTTGAATATCCTCATAATCTTTCTTTTTTCTTATTGTTTTCCTCTGCAAATATAAGCATTTGAATCACTTCCTCAAAATCTTTTTATCCAAAATACCGAAAATTCTCAAAATCTTTTTACCTGAAATACCGAAAATTCTCAAAATCTTTGTATTGGATTATGAATTAAGGGGGTGTTCTCGCCTGGCTGCGATCAACCCTACATATATAAAAAGCGTACCAGCCTTTGCAGACCGGTACGCATTTTTATATATGTTCAATGATTCAGGAATCCTTACTTCTCCTCCGGAGCCTTGTCGATGAGGTCCATAAACTGGTCGAGCTTAGGAGTGATGATGATCTGAGTACGACGGTTGCGCTGCTTTGCAACGTCTGAATTGTTGTTTGTCAGAGGGTTGTACTCGCCACGACCACCGGCTGTGAGGCGCTTAGGATCCACACCATACTGGTTCTGCAAAGCCTGAACCACGCTTGAGGCGCGCAGACAAGAGAGGTCCCAGTTGTTGCGGATGTTCTTCATCGAAGCGGCACTGGTGTTAACAGGCACATTGTCGGTGTTACCCTCGATGAGCACGTCGTAGTCTTTGTAGTCCTTTATGATTTTGGCGATTTTGCTCAGGGTCTCGGCAGCACGGTCGTTGATTTCATAGCTACCGCTCTTGTAGAGCATGTTGTCGGCAAGCGAGATGTAAACGACACCCTTCAGCACCTGCACGTCAACCTCCTTCATCTCCTCCTTGCTCAGCGAGCGGGTGAGGTTGTTTGTCAGCACCATGTTGAGAGAGTCGCTCTTGCTCTTCACCTCAACGAGGTGACGGATATACTGGTTAGACTCGTTGATCTGGTCTACGAGCTTCTCGATGCTGATGTTGTTCTGTCCGGCATTTGCCAAGCTCTTGTCGAGCGAGCCCTGCAGGGCGGCATAGTCTTTCTTTGCCTGGGCAAGCTGGTCTTCGAGACTTGCCACGCGAGCGCGGCTTGCAGCGAGCTGCTCCTTGGAATCCTGATAGTTCTTTGTCAGCTCCCTGTTCTCATTCTGACAGTTCTCCAGGTCTTTCTTGCTGGCACAGCTACCTAACACGAGACAGCCAACAGCAAATGTCATAGCTAAAATTTTCTTGTTCATAGTTATTTTCCTTTCTTTTTTTGTTATCAATGTTTTGTGGCTTTCCCATCCCCCGAAAGGCCTCAACAGGGGATGACACGGAAATCGCGCCACGAATTTATTAATAAAGACGTGCATAACCGCTTTTTATTTACTCCACTTAAAACATTTTAACCTGAAAACGATTAAGTTATCGTATATTAACCAAAAAAGGAGGGATTATTATATATAGGTGGGAAAATTGCCGATTGCCACGCCATGCCCAATAGCCGGTACCTTCACGTGTCTTTGAGGATAATGGGCAACACGGAAAAACATTCTTCCGCCAGGTGCCTCGTTTTTGAGAGTTTTGTCGTAATTTTGCAGCCGGTAAGAAGACAGCGCCCTGAAAACGGCAACAAACTACTGCCGGGGCGGAATGCGAAACTGGATAACAACGACAAAAGACAATGAAAAAGAGTTTGATTGCCCTTGCCTTCGGAACGCTGGCACTGGGAATGACGGAGTTTGTGATGATGGGCATCCTGGCCGACGTTGCCAATGCCCTGGGCATAACCATACCGCAGGCAGGACATCTGGTGTCGGCATACGCCCTGGGCGTGACCTGCGGCGCACCGCTGCTTGCCGTGGCAAAACAGTTCCGCCCCAAGAGCATACTGCTGTTTCTGGTATGCCTGATATTCATCGGAGCACTGATATCATCGGTGGCGCAGAGCTATGAGATGCTGCTCGTGGCGCGTTTCATCTCCGGACTCCCCCATGGAGCATACTTCGGAGTGGCGTCTATCGTCGCCGTGCGCCTTGCCGACGAGGGCCACAAGACGGGTGCCGTGTCTACGATGATTGCCGGCATGACGGTGGCAAACCTGCTGGGAGTGCCGCTCGAAACGGCGCTCAGCGCCCACATCTCATGGCGCATGCCGTTTATAATCATATCTTTCTACTCGCTGCTCGTGATATATTATATATGGAAATGGGTGCCGCAGCTGGAGGTGACACCCAGCAACGGATACAAGGGACAGTTCCGCTTTCTGAAGGCCGGTGCGCCGTGGCTGATTCTCGGTGCCACGATGCTCGGCAACGGCGGCGTGTTCTGCTTCTACAGCTATGTCACCCCGATACTGACCAGCGACGGCGGCATACCATACGAATATATGTCGGCGATAATGATTCTCGCCGGTTTCGGTATGGTGGTGGGCAATCTCGTCAGCGGAAAGCTCAGCGACCGCTACACTCCGGGCAGGGTGGCTACGGCGATGATGCTGTTTGCCGCCGCATCACTGATGTCGGTATTCATCTTCGCCCACAACGGCTGGGTGGCAGCAGCGTTCACCGTGTTCTCGGTGCTCAGCATGTTCGCCATGAGCAGTCCGCAGCAGTATCTCATCCTCAAGCACGCTCCCGGCGGCGAGATGCTCGGCGGTGCCTGCATACAGATGGCGTTCAATATGGGAAACGCCGTGGGGGCTTTCCTTGGCGGACTGCCTATAGCGGCAGGTCTCGACGACAGGTATGCGGCGATTGTGGGAGCTCCGATGGCTCTTGGTGCTGCTGTGCTGATGACAGCGTTTTGTGTAAAGTATGAAAATAATAAAGTCTGAACATCATACTTTTACCTGTTCCCTCAAACGGAATGAAGATACTTGAGTCCCAATGTTTTTTATGAGTAAGAGTTGCCCATATCGCTGAATCTCAGTAAAAGCGGGAATTTCTGAAAAACTGTCAGATTATCTGGTTTTCCGCTGTAATATTCTGACAAACAGATAGTTAACCGTCTGGCGATTGTCAGCCAATTGTCTGGATGGTTTGCTGATAAGAGGAATTCCATCTGGATGGTTTGCTGATGAGAGGAATTGTCAGATGGCAGGAATTGCATGCGTTGGCTGAACTCCATAAATGGGAATGTGTCGGGCTGGTATCGGGAGCCAAATCTGCCCATCCGGGGCAAGCAGCGTGCCCATGATGAGAAAGCAGCTTACCCCAGTTGGGCAAGCAGCATGCCCAATTTTAACCCGAATCGGTCATTGGAATTAAGTGTGCACTAAATTAATTCCGCCAACGGGTATAACTTCACTAATGATTGTTAAATCTTATGTAACGAAACCTGTTGGCGGAATTAATTTAGTGCATACTTAATTCTGCCAATGGGCTTGTTGTTAATGAAGTTTACGTATTGCAGAAAGGTAAGTGCACTAATTTTGCCAATGATTCTGGCAAACAAACCATTTGTTATTTTTGCATAGTTTCTGATGACCAAGAACTGGTCTGTAAGTTGTGAGAAGATTGTCTCA
>CAVBFA010000077.1:0-15116 GCA_963594595.1 Oscillibacter sp.
ATACCATACTGTTAGTGTCTTAATTTCAACCGGTTACTTACTAATGAGTACAAAAAATATACTTTTTCCTTCGATATTCATCAGAGTTCAAGGGAAAATATGAGAATTTTTAAAAAAAGTATTGACTTCTAACCCAAATCGGTCATTAGGTCGTTGTATGTAATATTTTAAACTGCTTGCAGTCTTTTGCCTTTTATAAGGCGTCTTTTGCTTGTTTTTAATTCACAATAGCCCGCTTTACTAATTAAAAGCCAAACGTAATCCACTCTTCTAAAATACCAAAATCCGAACAAGCCCTAATGACCGATTTGGGTTAAAGAAACGGACCAAAATAAAAACCGCCGGAAGCAACTTTATGAATGCTACCGACGGTTGTTGCTTTTACCTTAAAAGCTCACCTATATTTATCCGATCAAATCCAAATCCTATATGTCATACTATACGTAGAGCCATAGTATGACAGCCATCTTTTATTCAAGTGCAAAGGTAGGACAAAATATTTACACCTACAAGCATATTGACTAAATAATTTACAGGAAAAAGAAAATCGCTCCATACCGCTAATTCATCAGCGACATGGAACGATAATTTCTTTTCTCCAACTGAGTCAGCCGACTATGCCGACTGGCAAAGGAGCATTACAATCTGCTTAGAGCAGAGTCTCGAACTTCTTCTGGATAGCAGACTTAGACTGTCCGCCAACGAGACGGTCAACAACCTCGCCGTTCTTTATGAACAGCAGAGTCGGGATGTTGCGGATGCCATACTCCATAGCGATGTCGTCGTTAGCCTCAACGTCACACTTGCCTACTACGACCTTGCCGTCGTACTCCTCAGCAAGTTCTGCCACGAAAGGAGCGATGGCACGGCATGGTCCACACCATGTTGCCCAGAAATCCACTACTAATGGCTGCTCGCCATTCTTCAAACTCTCAAAGTTCTCTGAGGTGATTGTTACTTCCATTTTATTTTTGTTTTATTGTTCTTGTTATTAAATTCTAAGGATGTCTTTCATACCATGCATGTCATCACCCTTGACTGCCACAACCGGCATTTCCCTGTTTATCCAAGGTGCTTTCCATTGGTTGCCGCAGCCTCTGAATATGATCTGCATTCTAATTGCGCCACAAATTTAGCTCTTTTTTATGAGATGCGAAGCTTTTTATCAATATTTTTCAATTTATATGATATTCCAACGCTTCGTTCTCCTTGATGAAAGACAACAGATCTTTAGTCACGTTCACACTCATGCCCTTCGAGCGCATGGTGATGCTGCGACGGTCTTCAATGCTGTCGAGCTGCACATAGACATGCGTCGGGCCTGGATCTGAAGAGAGCTTCTGACACAGGTCTGTGACGAGCGTTGTGGATATTTTCTGCGAATCGATCACGATGGTGAGCTTCTCGATACGTTTGTCCTTCACGGTCTGCAGATACTGTATATCGGAGATATTGAAGTCATAGAAATTGCTGCCGGCATATTTCTGGGTTATCTGCGCCTTGATATACACCGACGCCCCGATGGAGAACATTCCTCTCCAACGTCCCCACGCCTCTCCGAAAAGAGCTATCTCGCCAGAGCCTTCAAAATCTTCGAGCATGACAAAGCCGCATGGCTTACCTTTCTTTGTCATCGACTCACGGACGTTTGTCACGATACCTCCTACGGTGATGTCGCCACGGTCCATCAGTTCCTTTTTGTCTGCCACCTCCGAACATTTCGTGTTGCAAAGGTTCTCGAGCACCACAGCATAGCCGTCGAGAGGATGCGCGGAGAGATAGATGCCCACGAGGTCGCGCTCGCGGTTGAGTCTCTCTATATCGCTCCACCGTTCACACTCCGGAATCTTTGGCGTTGCAATCTCCACTTCTTCATCTGCGAACATACTAAAGAGGTTGTTGCTTGCTTGCTGCTTTGACACCTGGTATGCCTGTCCGAAACGCAGCAATGTGTCGAAGAAATTGTCTCCTTTCTCGTTCTGTGCGAAATATCGTTCACGGTCTATGCCGAAGCTGTCGAAGCCTCCGCTGAGTGCCAGGCTCTCAAAGCATTTGCGGTTGCAGGCACTGAGGTTCACACGCTGCACGAGGTCGAAGATATCCTTGTAAGGTCCGTTTTTCTCTCTCTCGGCAATCAGCGATTCGGCAGCTGCCGCTCCCATTCCCTTGATGGCGGCGAGTCCGAAACGGATTGCTCCGCCCTTGTTCACGCTGAACTTGTTGCGACTCTCGTTCACGTCGGGTCCGAGGGTCTCTATTCCCATCGCCTTACACTCGTCCATGAGTTTCGTGATTTCGGTGATGTTGGCAAGGTTTCGGCTCATATTGGCAGCCATGTATTCGGCAGGATAGTGTGCCTTGAGGTATGCCGTCTGATATGCCACCCATGAGTAGCAGGTGGCATGCGACTTGTTGAAGGCGTAGCTGGCAAACTTCTCCCAGTCTGCCCATATTTTCTCGAGCACCTTCGGGTCGTGGCCGTTTTTCTTTCCGCCCTCGATGAACATCGGCTTCATCTGGTCTACGATGGCTTTTTTCTTCTTTCCCATCGCCTTTCGCAGGGCGTCGCTCTGACCTCGGGTGAAGTCGGCGAGCTGACGGGAGAGAAGCATCACCTGCTCCTGATACACCGTGATGCCGTAGGTGTCTTTCAGGTATTTCTCCATGCATGGGATGTCGTATTTAATCTCTTCTTTACCGTTCTTGCGGGCGATGAAGGACGGGATGTAGTCCATTGGTCCCGGACGGTAGAGGGCGTTCATGGCGATGATGTCCTCGAATGTCGTGGGATGCAGCTCGCGCAGGTATTTCTGCATTCCGGCAGACTCAAACTGGAATGTTCCGATGGTGCGTCCTTCGCTGTATAGCTGATATGTCTGCGGGTCGTCGATAGGGATAGTATCGAGGTCGATGTCTATGCCACGGTGCAGCTTCACGTTCTCCACTGCCTCTTTCAGGATGGATAGGGTCTTCAGTCCGAGGAAGTCCATCTTGATGAGTCCCGTCTCCTCAATCACGTGTCCGTCGTATTGCGTACAGAGCAGTTTGTGGCCAGGGTCCGACTTGTCTTCTGCCGTTGACACCGGCACCCAGTCGCTGATGGCATCGCGACAGATGATGGTGCCACAGGCATGGATACCTGTGCCACGCACAGTGCCCTCAAGCATCTTGGCATAAGTTATGGTGTTGCGCATTCGCGGGTCTGGAGAAGCCTCTGCCTCTCTCAGCGCCGGCACGCATTTGATGGCGTTCGGAAGGTTCATCTTCAACGAGTTTCCTTCTGAATCCGACAGTTTGTCAGGTATCTGCTTGCAGAGGGCATTCACCTCGGCAAGCGGCACTTTCTCCACTCGCGCCACGTCTTTGATGGCGTTCTTCGTCGCCATCGTTCCGTATGTGATGATATGCGCCACCTTGTCGTGGCCATATTTGTCTTCCACCCATTCCAGCACCTTGCCTCGTCCGTCATCGTCGAAGTCGGTATCGATATCGGGGAGCGATATACGGTCGGGGTTGAGGAAACGCTCAAACAGCAGGTCGTATTTCATCGGGTCTATCTTGGTGATGCCCAGACAGTATGCCACGACGGATCCTGCTGCCGATCCACGTCCCGGTCCCACCATCACTCCCAGCTCGTCGCGTGCCGAGTTGATGAAATCCTGCACGATGAGGAAGTATCCCGGAAATCCCATCGTCTTCATGATATGCAGCTCGAACTTCACTCGCTCGTGCACTTCCTTCGACAGCGGATCGCCGTAGCGTTCCTTTGCTCCGTCGTAGGCTAGCTTTGCGAGATAGTCAGCCTCAAACTTTATCCTATACAGCTTGTCGATGCCTCCCAGCTTTTTTATCTTCTTGTCTGCCTCATCCTTCGGCAGCGGATTCTCGCCATTCTCGTCTGAGGTAAACTCATGGTATAGCTGTTCCGGCGTGATGTTGCGACGTGTGTCTTCCTCTGTTCCGAACTCTTTGGGGATGGGGAAGAACGGCATGATGGGGGCATGGTCGATGGAGTATGTCTCCACCTTGTCGAGAATCTCAATTGTGTTAGACAGCGCCTCCGGGACGTCGGCAAACACCTCGTTCATCTCCTCACGGGTCTTGAACCACTCCTGTTTGGAGTAGAGCATACGGTTGGGGTCATCGAGGTCACGGCCGGTGGAGAGACACAGCAGATGGTCGTGTGCCTCGGCATTGTCTTTGTCCACGAAATGGGCGTCGTTGGTACATACCACCTTTATGCCGTATTCTTTGGCAAGCTGCAGTATCACCCTGTTCGCCTTCTGCTGCAGTGGGAATGTCTCGCGGTTTGCCCTCTGGTTGGGATCTTTCACTTCGTGTCGCTGCAGCTCGAGATAGTAGTCGTCGCCAAACACCCGCTTATACCACTCTATCGCCTCGCGTGCTCCCTCGATGTCGTCGCGCAGGATTTTTGCCGGCACCTCGCCAGCGATACATGCCGAACACACGATGAGATCTTCGTGGTATTTCTCCAGGTCCTCGCGGTCGGTTCGCGGACGCATATAGAATCCGTCTACCCATGCACGGGAAACGAGCTTTATCAGGTTCTTGTATCCGTTGTAGTTCTTGGCGAGCACTATCAGGTGGTATCCGCTCTTGTCCACCTTCGGGTCGCTGCGGTCAGACTTCTTGCGGCGCGCCACATACATCTCGCAACCGAAGATGGGCTTGAATTCGGGCTTGCCCTCGTCGCGGAGTTTGCCGTTCACCTTGTTGCAATAGTTGAACAGCTCCTTGATTCCGAACATGTCGCCATGGTCGGTTATCGCCATTCCCTTCATGCCGTTGGCAACAGCCTTGTCCACGAGCTTCGATACGCTCGACTGTCCGTCAAGGATACTGTAATATGTATGTACGTGTAAATGTATGAAATCCTGCATCGCTGAGTATAAGGTGGTTAAGTTTTCTGTTTTACTTTTTGCTATAAAAGTGGCTCAAAGTTACGCTTTATCCATGAAATGGCAAAAGAATAAGAACAAAATTTGCGAAATACGCAAAAAAGCGGTATCTTTGCAGATGCTTTAAAAACAAGCTTCTATTTTACGACTAAATACTATGGGTAAGAAAATAAAAAAACTGAAGAACGTAAGAATACATAGAGAAGGAACAGACACGCTGCTCTACGGAGCGATTTTCGTCGTCGCCGTCGCTGCAATACTCTGGTTCTATGTAGACTGCAAAGCGGCTTTCTGGAGCTTCGTCGGCGTCTTCGGAATCGTCTATGCCATAGTGCTGAACTTTTTCCGCTGCCCAAAGAGATATTTCGAGGGCGACACCGACAAGGTGGTAGTAGCACCTGCCGACGGAAAGATTGTGGTTATCGAAGAGGTTGAGGAAAACACTTATTTCCACGACAAACGACTAATGATAAGCATATTCATGAGTCTTTTCAACGTGCATGCCAACTGGTTTCCCGTTGACGGCAAAGTGAAATTCGTTCACCATCAGAACGGAAACTTCCACAAGGCATGGCTACCGAAAGCAAGCGAGGAGAATGAGCACGCTGACATAATGCTTGAGACCGAAGACGGCACGGAAATCCTGTGCAGACAGATTGCGGGTGCCGTGGCACGAAGAATCGTGACATACGCAAAGCCGGAAGAAGACTGCTACATCGACGAGCATCTTGGATTCATCAAATTCGGTTCAAGAGTGGATGTGTATCTGCCGCTCGGCACGGAGGTGTGCGTGAAGATGGGACAAAGCACCACCGGAGACAAGACCGTCATCGCAAAGCTCAAATAAGAGCACACACATGATGAGAAAACCATAAAGCCATAGACTCATGACCCTACGCCAAAGGCCGGGCTGCAAGAGTCTATGGTTTGTTTTTATAAGGAAAGGCAGACAACAACGCCATATAGAAGGCAACGGCAAATACGCGGAACACGAAAAAAGGACACCGAGCCTCATCCGCCAGACCTGCAAACAGGAACCCATCAGAGAGAAAAAACAACAAACAAAACAACGGAACAAAAGGAAGGAGAAAAAGAAATGGCAAACTTCATCACCAAAAACATACCAAACACCATAACCTGCTGCAACCTCATATCAGGCTGCATAGCCACATCATTCGCATTCGTCAACCGCCCGGAACTGGCTCTGCTGTGGATAATCATTGGTGCCGTGTTCGACTTCTTCGACGGCATGAGCGCAAGACTGCTCGGAGTGTCGTCGCCGATAGGCAAAGAACTGGACTCGCTCGCCGACGACATCACGTTCGGAGTGGCACCGGCAACTATGGTGTTCGCCGAACTCGCCGTGATGGACTATCCCGCCACTCTCGAACCGCTGCGGCAATACCTGCCATATTTCGCATACATAATGGCGGCATTCTCTGCGCTCAGACTTGCGAAGTTCAATCTCGACACCCGACAGACCACATCGTTCATCGGACTGCCGACACCTGCCAATGCCCTGTTCTGGGGTTCGCTCATCGTGGGAGCAAGAGACCTGCTGGAGGCTTCGCCATACAACGTGTTCATCGTAATGGCAATGGTGCTGCTGACAAGCTATATACTCATTGCCGAAATACCGATGTTCGCATTGAAATTCAAAAACTGGGGATGGAAAGGAAACGAAGTGAAATACATATTCATCATCACCTGCATTCCACTGATAGCCTTTTTCCAGCTCTCGGCATTCGCCATCATAATAGCATGGTATGTCATTCTGTCGGTTTGCGTGAACAAGACTGCAAAGAAAACCGCCCCAGCCAACGGCCCGAAGGCATAGAAACACACTCTGCCGAACAAATGGCATCATATTTGCCGACCCAATGACAGAAGCGACTGCTCATTCCGCCAGCGAATATCGTCATGATTCAAGGCAAGGGAGAGAGCGGCATAACGACAGTACTCACCAAAACATCTTAACATGGAACTGCTATTATACATCATACTCTTCTTCTTCATCTACTGGGGGATAAGGGCTGCAATAAAACTCTTTGTGATATTCAGACAGATACACAAAGTGAAAAAGCAATTCGACGATCTCAACAAACAGTGGAACGGCAACAACCCATTCGGAGGCAATGCCCAAGGCGGATTCGGGAACGACACTTCCCATAGCGGATTCGGGAGCAACCCAAACACCGGCTACACCCAGACTGACAACGGTCAGACCAACGGCAATGCCGGTTCAGCACGCCGCTACACCACTACGACTGGCGACGTGATAGAAGACCGCCGCACCGAAGACGAGATAAACCGCCGCATATTCACCCAAGACGAAGGAGAATATGTGGACTTCGAGGAAGTGGAATAAGCAGAATAAACACAGGACAAAGCTGAATTTAAATCAGGTTCAAGCAGACTTACCAATATACCTTTTGACGAATTAGGTGGCGTTTTTTAAGCAATAGAGACTCATTATTCGGATTTTTTATCTACTTTTGTAAATGAAACAAAACAGAACGTTATGATTATACATGTAGCCAATCCGATTTACGACTCCGTGTTCAAACACATCATGGAAGACGAGCGCATAGCCAAGACCATACTGTCGGCTTTGCTGAAGAAAGAGGTAATCCACGTGACGGTGCGTCCACATGAATACAGCAACACTACGCGCGACACCCTGTCAATGTTCCGCATAGATTTTGCGGCGACAGTGCGTGAGCGCGAAGGCGATGTGATAAAGGACCGCATTGTCCTGATAGAGCTGCAGAAGACATGGCTCAATACCGAAACCCTGCGTTTCCGACAATATCTCGGAGCCCAATACAGCAACAAGAACAACATGCGCGAAGCCGACGAGAAAGGCTTTGCCTACCCGATGGTGGCTGTATATCTCCTCGGTCACAAGGTGGGCAACATCAAGGAGCCGATAGTATATGTCAATCATGACGTGTTTGACTATAACGGAAACATCGTGGCCGACGTCAATGAAGAGCCTTTTGTGGAAAGTCTGACACATAACAGCATTATTGTGCAGATTCCTCTTCTGCATGGCAATGTGAACAACAGACTCGAGAAGGTGCTCAGCGTGTTCGACCAGACCCAGGTGGAGGGCGACACACAACAGGTGCTGAAAATAGACGAAGACAAGTATGCTGATGACAGCGACATGCTGTACGTGCTTCATAAACTCACAGCTGCTGCAGCAAATTCAGAGATGCGGCAGGACATGAATGTAGAGGATGAATACTACAAAGCCATTGAAGACCGTGATACTGCTATAATGCAGCGTGACAAAATGCTCAAGGAACAAGAGCAGCAGTTGTCGCAGCAGAGCGAACAGTTGTCGCAGCAGAGCGAACAGTTGTCACAGCAGAGCGAACAGTTGTCACAGCAGAGCGAACAGTTGACTTTGAAGGATGAACAGCTACGCAATATGGCCAAAGCGTTGTTTGCCAAAGGAATGACAGAGCAGCAGATTTCGGCAATGACTGGCATTAGTCTCGAAAACGTAGTGAAACTCCTTAAATAGGAAATAAGGTTGCCTGGATTTTTTTTAGAAGATAAGGAAACATGAAGAAACAGGAATATGCCAAAGCTAACAAGGAATGGCTATTGGAGAAAGCAAAAGAAGAGGGGGTCAGGGAGATTCCCGGAGGCATATATTATAAAGTATTGAAGGAGGGACTCGGCGACGGGCGACACCCGTCGAGGCGCAGCATCGTGACCGCCCACTATACGGGACGCACGATAAACGGCAAGAAGTTCGACTCCTCGCTCGGCGGTGCACCGCTCGCCGTGCGCCTCTGCGACCTCATCGACGGATGGATTATCGCCATGCAGCAGATGTGTGTGGGCGACAAATGGGAGGTGTACATACCGGCGGAGAAAGGCTACGGCAAATTCTCACAGCCGGGAATACCGGGCGGCTCCACGCTTGTGTTCGAAATTGAACTGTTGGGCATTGCCTGACAGAGTATATCCGGAAGATTATTCAGTCTATACTTTACGAGGCAAAAACCATATACTTTTGACTCGTAAAGCATAGATTTACGCTTCAGATACAATACCGATGAGTTCACACTTGGCGAGAAAGGCGGCAACGGAAATTAAGTTTTAAATAAGTGAAGTGGCAAAGTGACGGAGGTTGCAGAATGCCACTTCTTTTTTTATTGCCTCTTCCAACGGCATGCCTTCCGGCGTTATGCTTTCTACAAAAGAGAAGCCTGCGGAAAGAAGTTCGTCCTTGTCTTTTATGCCGCCGGCTACAAGTCCTACGGGTACCCCCAACTGCTTGCCACGCAATAGGATACGCTGCGGCAGCTTGCCCATCAGGGTCTGGCGGTCGGCACTTCCTTCACCTGTTATTATCAAACCGGCATCTTTTATCTTGTCATTGAAGCCCGTGAGGTCCAAGAGCAAGTCTGCTCCCGACTTCATCTCTGCTCCGAGATATTGCATGAAGGCATAGCCCAGACCACCGGCTGCTCCAGCGCCCGGTTCGTTGGACTTGTCGAAACCGAAATGCAAAGCTGATTTTTCGGCAAAGAGACTGGCACGGCGGTCAAGCTGTTCCACCATCTCCGGCGTTGCTCCCTTCTGCGGAGCATAGACATAGGCAGCACCGTTCTCACCGCAAAGAGGATTGGTTACGTCGGAAGCGAGAGTGAACCTGCATTCGCCAAGTTCCGTCTTCATCGCCTCGTCGAAATTCTTACCACGGGCAAAGATATCCACGAGCGCACGAATCATTCCTATTCCTGCATCGCTCGTCCCCGTGCCGCCCAGTCCGATGATGAAATTGCGGCAGCCCCGCTTTATGGCTCTCGACAGCAACTCCCCCACTCCATACGTTGTGGCACGCATCGGATTGCGTTCTTCCTCCTTTACGAGATTCAGTCCGCAAGCCTGTGCCACCTCTATTATCGCAGTGCCGTCGGGCGCAATGCCGTATTGGGCATCCACACGACGCATCATCTGGTCGTGGATATACACCGGTTCCAATGTTCCGCCGAGGGCTGCGGTGAAGGCATGGAGCATCCCGTCGCCTCCGTCTGACATCGGCAGACTGACTGTCTCTATTCCCTCACGGCAGAGGGTTTCTGCCAATGCCGTCTCCACTTCGACAGACGACAGGCATCCCTTGAATGAGTCTATGGCAAGAATATATTTCATGAGTTCGCCTCCTCGTTGCCAGTCGGTGTATTTGGGTTATTGTCAGTCGCATTGTCTGCCGCTGCCACATCGGCATTGCCAGCCTGATGATGGGCGAGCAATGGGGCCTCGTCAGACTCTATGTATATCGACTCGTCCATTTCGGCGAGCGTCTTCTTGCGCTGGTTTTCCTTGGCTCCTGCCTTGAGTAGCTTCCGCGCTGCCGTTATGATGCTCGGACCGCTGTCGGCGGTGGTTATCTTCAGCTTCGTCATCTTCTTTATCGTGTCGTTCATGCTCGTCTCCACATCCATGAAGCGCACTCCGAAATCCTGCACACGGTCTATCACCTGGTTGGCGGCGTCGATCATCACCTGCTGGTTCTTGAGCTGTCTCACCTGTGTCCACATCATCTCCAGCACGCGGAGGTTCATATACATGGTCTGCGGACCGAGAATCATCACGCCCTCGTCGTATGCCTCGCGCCACAATGTATCGTCGTTGAGCAGGGCAAGGTTGAGAGCACCTTCTATCGGCACGTACATGATGGCGAAATTGAGCTTGTTGTATCCGTCGGGCAGGTATTTGGTGTATTCCTTACGGGATAGTCGACGCACCTGAGCCCTGACGCTCGCAATATGTGCCTTGAGATATTCCGACTTTTCCGGTGTGCCGTCGGCGGCATTCATATAGCGCTCGTAGTCGGTGAGCGACATCTTTGAGTCTACCACGACGTGACGGTTATTTGGGAAATGCAGGATGAAGTCGGGCACCAGTCCCTTTCCGTCATCGCCTCTGGCAGACCGTCCTGCCTTGTCGCGCAGCGTTTCCTGGGTGTCGAACTGCTCGCCTTCCTTGAGTTCCAGGTCTTCGAGAAGCTGCTTGAGCTTCAGCTCGCCGAAGTTTCCCTGCACCTTCACCTCACCGGTGAGCGCACGGGTCAGCCTGTCGGCGGTCTCGCCCAGGGCAGCACTTTTCTGCATGTTTATCTTTATCGTTTCATCAAGACGCGTGAGGGCTTCGTTCTGCTGGAGCTTAGACTTGTTGAAAGCTTCCTGCATGTCTTTCAGGCTCTGCTGCAGAGGGTCGATGATTTTCGATACCTGCTCTTTGTTCCTCTCACCGAGTTCGTCTTGTCTACGCTTCAGCACTTCTTCGGAGGTGGTCTGCATCTGTTCTTTTATCAGCTTCAGCTGGCTGTCCACCTGCTCACGGTTCATGGTCTTCAGGGCCTCAATCTGTTTCTCGGCGCTCTCCTTGGTCTGGGCGAGCTGGGTGTTGAAGTTATCCCTAAGCTCGGCAACCTGCCGGTCGTATGAACTTCTCAGTTCTGCAATCTGCTTTTCATACGAAGTCTTATGGTCGGCAAGGAGTACATCATGCTGCTCTTTCTGCCTACGGAGCTGGTTCTCGAAATCTTCTTTCTGCATGGCGATGGTCTGCACGGCGTTGTCGGCCTTGGCTTTCTGCACATCCCTTTGAGAGGTGAGTCCGCGAATCTCATCGGTCATACGGGCTACGGTACTGTCTTTCTCTTTAAGCCTGGCTTCAAGGGATGCAATCTGTTCACGCATGTTGTCAAGAAGCTGGGAATTGTCTGGCAAATTGGCGTTCTTGCCTTTACTTCCCAAATAGTAGCCGATGAAAAGCACGGCTACAGACGCCACTATTGCTATTATCAAATATGTCTCCATCATTATTTGTCGTTTACATGAATATGAATCTAATTCGGCAATCAGGTGGGGGGATTGTTTATCCCAAATGCCCGTTAGATTGTTTAATGTAGTATTATACAAGACGGCCGAATGACCGTTTGGGATTAAGCCCGATTGACAATTAGAATCTCCGGGATTTCGGGCTAAAGCCAAAGCAGCTATGTCACGCCATCATCACGGACAAATGGCAAGACACAGCTACTATCACAGTTTGGTCTTATGTCATTCTGTATCAGTTATGCACGAGTGTACCGATCTGCTCTCCGTCCATCACTTTCTTCAGGTTGCCCACGATGTCCATGTTGAACACGTAGATCGGCAGATTGTTCTCCTTGCACATTGTTGTAGCAGTAAGGTCCATTACCTTCAGACCGCGAGTGTAGATCTCGTCGTAGGTAATCTCGCTGAACTTGGTAGCTGTATGATCTTTCTCCGGGTCGGCGGTATAGATACCGTCTACTCTTGTTCCCTTGAGCATCACGTCGGCCTCAATCTCTATTCCACGGAGTGAAGAACCGGTATCGGTGGTGAAATACGGACTTCCCGTTCCGGCAGAGAAGATGCATACGTATCCTGCCTCCATTGCCTCGATAGCCTTCCACTTGTTGTAGAACTCGCCTATAGGCTCCATGCGGATAGCGGTGAGCACCTTGGTCTTCACGCCTACAGCTCCGAGGGCGGAACTGAGGGCAAGGGAATTGATGACAGTGGCACACATTCCCATCTGGTCGCCTTTCACACGGTCGAAGCCCTTTCCGGCACCACTGAGTCCACGGAAGATGTTTCCGCCGCCAATCACGATTCCTATCTGCACTCCCATCTCATGCACTTCCTTGATCTGGCGCGCATAGTCGTTGAGACGTTCCACGTCGATACCATAATTCTGCTTGCCCATAAGGCTCTCGCCGCTGAGCTTCAAAAGGATTCTATTATACTTTGCCATGTTATGTTTGTTTTTTATATTCTATCTTTGTTTTAATTTGAATTTCACTTCCTTGAACTCGTATTCAGAAAGTTTGCCATCGTCTCTGCGCAACATGATATGCCCGTTCTGACCTACATCCTCGATGCGGGCATAAAACTCGCCGTCGCCATCTATATATCCATAGGAACCGAAACGGCGATAGAGCACACTCATATACTCTTCCTTCAATTTTGCATACTCGCCTGCATTGACCATGGCGAGATAATGCTCAAACTTGGCGAGCACTGCCTCGAATACTTTCTTCAACGGCACCGTGCGGCGCATTATCTGCGACAGAGAAACGGGATTTGGAGCATCGCTGACGAATTCCCGCTGATTCACATTGATGCCGCTGCCGATGATGCAACTCTTCACTCCACTACTGTTTACCTCGCATTCTGAAAGCGTGCCGCTGATCTTAAGATCGTCCCAATATACATCGTTGGGCCACTTGATGGTGAAGCCGCGACAGTCGGTACCGCTTGCAACCGACCTGCCGAACATGAAGTCGTAGTCTTCCAACATCGACCAGCTCCTCACGCTCTTCACTTCCGCATCCAAAGCGGAACGGATGGCGAGAGCCATAGCTTCGAGCATTACATACTGACTGTTGGCTGGCAGATTCTCAGGACGTACCTTGACGCTGAACGTAAGGTTCTTGCCATCCTCACTCTCCCATTTATTATCACCGTGTCCACGTCCGGCAGTTTGGCTTCTGCTAACGACTACTGTCATAAGCTCACCCTCCTCACCGTCATAGTCATGAAGATAACGGTTTGTAGAGTCTACGGAATCAAGTTCAATTATCTTTATTCTTTCCAATATTAATCCTCAAATATTATTTATTGTTCTTGAAATAGCATCCAATATTCAGTTACAGAAGCGTTCAATATAGTCCTTTTAAAAGCATTAATGCCGCATTACCTGAAATAATAAGGCAAGAAGGCACTCTCAATATGATCTATACTGCACTTGCCGTCTGCTCCCTTTGCAACAATCGAAATGATATCAAATCTGATCTGCAGGTCCATACCGTTCATCTTTACGTAATGATTGGCTGCAAGAGTGATGTTCTTTATCTTCTTCCAGTCGACAGACTGCTCCGGCCGCATATAGGTGTCGTTTCTTCTTGTCTTCACTTCCACAAAAACAAGCGTGTCGTCTGAAATTGCAATGATGTCGATATCCTTATGACCGTATCTCCAATCACGCTCCAGAATGGCATATCCCTTCTCAGAAAGATAATGTACTGCGAGATCTTCTCCCCATTTGCCAAAGTCATTATGCTGTGCCATATACGCATTTTTTGATATTAGATGTTGAAACTGTCAGAATTCCCTGTCCAGAGAAATATTGAACTGAAATAGAACAAATATATTGTACTATATAAGAACAAGTCAAACAGTCGTTGAAGACAAGAACAGAAAAACTTATTTCAGCAATATCTTACAGTCATCAAGACTCTCAACAGTAGCCAAAGCCTCATATCGGATATTGTGTTCGCGAAGGAAATCTCCTCCATGCTGGAAAGCCTTCTCTATTATGAATCCCATCGCCTCGATTGTTGCTCCTGACATCTTGCATAGGTCTATCACGCCATTTGCTGCATTGCCATTGGCAAGGAAGTCGTCGATGAAGAGCACGTGGTCATCAGGTGTCAAAAAGGAATTGCTGATACAGACAGTATAATCTCTGTCTTTAGTGAATGAATGGACTACAGTAGAAAGCATATTGTCCATTGTCTTAGGCTGTTTCTTCTTGATGAAAACTACAGGCAACTGCTTCAAATATCCGACGAGGATGGCAGGTGCGATGCCGCTTGCCTCAATGGTAACGATCTTGTTGATGTTCAATCCGTCAAAGAGGCGAACAAACTCTTTGGCCACATCCATCATAAGATTAGGGTCCATCTGATGGTTGATAAAACTGTCAACTTTCAAAATTCCTCCAGGATAGCATTTGCCATCCTGCATAATCCTTTCCTTTAAGATATCCATGTGTTTTAAATATTTTCCACAAAGGTAAATAATTATATGAAAAAAGGAAAATAATGAAGAAAGAAATTAGATTATAGTCTTAGAGATTTACTCATTCACGATAAAATCCAAAGAAAAGTACGCATACTGAAGTATCAAAAACTGTATAATGAAATAAGCATTTGACATGGATGTCAGCAACAAAAAAATACTAAGCAAAGTCATGTATAGGAAACCCCCTCTATATCCTCTTTTTTCAAAAAAACCGTCAACCATCTGGTCACAGATTCGGAAGTATCTATAATTCAACAACTTCCGACATTTCTTGCATGAAAAAACCATCTGGTAATTGTCTGGACAATTCAATTATCGCCTGACGAAAACATAC
>CAVBFA010000078.1:0-479 GCA_963594595.1 Oscillibacter sp.
TTGAGGTTGTACTTCTGTTCCGTCTGGTTCTTCGGCTTGGCATAGATGTAGATGCCAAGCGACTCATGGCGGATGACTTTCATCGTGCTCTCGTCACGATAGCCTGGATAATAGTCAAGATAATAGGACAGCATGTGTCCGTCCTTGATTTTGCGTGTACGCAATGATACGGTCTTGCAGATATTACTCATAGTTGTATTGATTTATTGATGAATATTCATGGTGAAGTGTCTCTTCACGGCTGCAAAGGAATAAAATGATGCATCCGTGACTCCAATTATTCATAGTAACTGATGGATAATGCTGAAATCATTTGAAATCACAGTCCTTTTGCTGCCCTTTCTGCCATTGCTCGCTCCACATCCGTCTTCAAAAGCAGGTTCTTTACACCCACTTTTACCTTGCTGATATGGTGAATTCTCACTATATGGCAGATGTTGGCACTTGTCAGACCATACAACTGTTGCACCTGTTCGGTG
>CAVBFA010000078.1:489-9625 GCA_963594595.1 Oscillibacter sp.
CAAGCGACTCATGGCGGATGACTTTCATCGTGCTCTCGTCACGATAGCCTGGATTATAGTCAAGATAATTACTTATCCCTCTCCCCAAAAGGCATATAAAAGACACAAAAAAAAGATTCCCGGTGTCTGTCAACCGAAAATCTCTTCCCAATGTTTGAAACGTTCCAAACCTTCGTCACCGAATTTTGCTATGCTGCGTTCTGCCTTCTCCACCGTCTTCTCCCTGTCGAGATGCGTCTTTGAAAAGAACTTGTCGGCATAGCATATCACCTGCTCTTCGAGAGTCTCCGGCAGGAAATCCCTGTGGGGCAGAGGCAGGTCTTGCGCTTCTATCTCCCTCTTGCTGAGTCCAGCTCCGGTATGGCGCTCACACACACGGGCATGACGAGGCAGTCCCTCGCTGCGCAGCATCTCTGCTCCGAGAATGCCGTGGCGGATGTATGGTTCCGTGCCATGACAGTGAATGCCGGGAGCATCGGTCTTTATGATGCCGATGTCGTGGAGCATCGCCGCCTCTTCGATGAAGTCGCGGTCGAGATTCAGTTCAGGGTGCAAAGAAACAATCTGCAGCGCTTTCTGCGCCACAGATCGTGAGTGAACGATGAGGATGTGGCGCAACTCGCCATCATCCTCACCGCAGTATTTGTCTATTATCGCTTCCCAATCAATCATGGTCGCGCTCTATATATCCAATCACGTCGCCGCGGTTCACCTTGCCGCCCTGGCGTGTGGCAATCTCCACGAGTTTGCCGCCGAGACAAGCAGGAACTTCAACGAACTGTCCCCATGGTGCCTGCACATAGCAGAAGGTCTGTCCCTCATCATAGTGCTGGCCGATGAATGGCTCGATGCATGGTGTGCACTCGCTTGAGCCCTGGAACTCGAAGAACACCTGTCCCTTAACCGGAGAGACAACGGCGTCTGCCTTGGCATGCTTGAACTCTGCAATCTTCTCTGGTGTGAGGTTGCTGCCGAGCTTGGCGTCTCTTGCCTTCTGAAGGTCGGCGAGGAAACGCTTCTTTGCCATACCGTTCTTGAAGTCACGATACTGCTCCGGATGCATAGCCAACTCGAAGAGCTCTTCGTCGTCCTGACCATATTCCCATCCGTTCTCGTCCATCTCCTTTCTGAAACCATCGAGAGCATTCGGGATGAGGGTGTGAGGATCGGCGTCGGTGAATTCCTTGCCGTTCTTCTTTGCCAGAGCCACGATCTCGTCGTCGAGCTTGCCAGGGAGCGTACCGCTCTTGCCGAGGATCATTCCCCACATGGCGTCGTCCATCATCACGAAGCGGCCCTTGCCCTGTGCCATGGTGAGAAGGTTCATCAGGGCGATGTTCTTCACATACTGTGAGAATGGGGTTACGAGTGGTGGGAAGCCGACACGTGGCCATACGTATGCCACCTCGTCGAAGAGCTTCACGAGCATCTCGTCGGTAGAATATTCCTCCTTGCCCTTAGAGCGGAGGATAGAGTTGATGGAGCGATGGATACCGGCGAGGTCGGCCATCATACTTCCCATCATACCGCCTGGCAGACCGCAGCCGAGGAGCAGTGAGCTCATGATCTTGTTGCCCGGGTTGATGAAGCATCCCAACCAGTCGTCGATGAACTCCTGTGTGAGGTGGCGTGCCTCCATATATGCGTTCATGTCGATTTCAGGAACGTCGAAGCCCTCGTTCTTCAACATGCTCTGCACAGAAATGATGTCTGGATGAACCTTACCCCAAGACAATGGTTCGATGGCTGTATCGATGACGTCGCAACCGTTGTTGCAGACTTCGAGGATTGATGCCATTGAGAGACCAGGACCTGAGTGGCCGTGATACTGTATGATGATGTCGGGATGGTTTGTCTTGATAGACTTGGTGAGCTTTCCGAGCAATGCCGGCTGACCGATACCTGCCATGTCCTTGAGACAGATTTCAGTGGCACCTGCTGCGATGAGCTTGTCGGCGATTGCCGAATAATATTCCACGGTGTGGACAGGCGAAGTGGTGATACAGAGTGTAGCCTGTGGTGTCATTCCTGCCTCAAGAGCCCACTTGATACTCGGGATGATGTTTCTCACGTCGTTGAGTCCGCAGAAGATACGGGTGATGTCAACACCCTGGGCGTGCTTTACCTTATATTGAAGTGCTCTCACATCGTCTGGCACCGGATACATACGCAGAGCGTTAAGACCGCGGTCGAGCATGTGAGTCTTTATACCCACCTCATTGAATGGCTTACAGAATGCTCTTACTGCCGCATTCGGATTTTCGCCGGCGAGAAGGTTGACTTGTTCAAAAGCTCCTCCGTTGGTCTCCACACGAGAGAAGCATCCCATCTTGATTATCACAGGAGCGATGCGCTCCAACTGATCTTTGCGCGGCTGGAACTTGCCAGAAGATTGCCACATGTCTCGGTATACGAGACTGAACTGGATTTTCTTTTTCATTTCGTCTTCGATTTAAAGCGTAACAGGCTATTCTTAGTGGACATTCAAAATCACAACTACTATTCATGTCCCACCGAACAGAGTCTGTTGCGTGTGTTTTTATTTTGCAAATGTAATCGTTTTTTGGGAATAAACTAAATTCTGAACGAAAAAACTGCTTTCCGACTGCATTTTAATACAATTTATCGACCTTGGAGGGGGGCGTTGTTCAACAATGTAAAATCAAGTTTACAAATCGTCCGGCTATCGCCCGTCAGGGTGTAAATTAACAATATTCGCCCTGTTGCCGACCGCCTTCTGTGCTTTTGCTGCGAGCGTACGCACGGGGCTGGAGCGGCTTTTGTCATCACCATAAAGTAGCCTCATCGTATGTGTCAAGCTGCCCTGATGACCGATTTAGGTTAAAACTATCTGCCAATCTTTTCTTCATATCAAAAAATTGCATTATCTTTGCAGCGCTGAAATTGATTGTCAGCGTATATATATTTATTGTGACAGTTTTTCATGGCTCCGTAGCTTAGCTGAATAGAGCGTCAGATTCCGGTTCTGAAGGTCGTGGGTTTGAATCCCACCGGAGTCACTTGTATATATATATGCGACAAACAAATTCGGAATTATCCCATCAATAATCATTATCCTCATCAATAGCCATTATCCCCATCAATAGCTGGTTTCCTCATTCATTCCTTCTAAAACTTGTATTTCACCGTTGCCATTACTTCTCTGCCCCGCAAAGGAAGGGAGAAATAACGGTAGTTGAAACCGGTGAAGGAAGCGTCAACATATTGCTTGCGGTTCAGGGCATTGTCGATACGCAGACCCAGTTCCCATCTCTTGGAGGGAGTATAGAGCAGCTTGGCATCGGCAAACAGGATGGAGTTGTATTCACCCTTAGATGTCTCCAGCAAAGAGTAATCGCATGACACCGTAAGAGAAAGACGGCTGAGGGGCGAAAGCACAAGACTGAAATCGTTGAAAAGGCTTTTCAGCGTCTGACTGTTGCTGTTGGCATAACGGTCTTGCCAAGAGAGGTTGAAGGTTGACTCGTTGGTGACCTGCAGCCACGACAAGTCATACCATCTTACCAACAAACACGACGTGGCGACATTCGACATTACGCGCTGCCGCAGTCCGTTCTGCACCACCGGCAACTCATTGCGACTGTAGCTCACGGTGCCTTGTATGGCGAAATGTACCTGTGTGAAAGTCTTCTCCACCCGTGTCTGTGCCATGAGATAGCGTGTGGTGGCAGACTGCCACAGAGGAGTCAGCCTGGCGAGGTCGTTGCTGATATCGTAGGCGAAGCGCCAGTCGGAATGGCGCCACGACATTGTGGCAAGGAGGTTCCATGTGAACATATTCACGAAATCACCATAGTTTATCTTCAGCGACGCATTCGACGACCGTGCCCACCCCATGCGGTCAGGGGTTGCGGTGAGGGTGCGGTAGTCGGAGCGGTAAGCCTGCGGCGTTATAATATTGTCGTCAGCGCTCTGCTGCATTGCCCCGGCTATGGTGAGTCGCCATTGGGGTGAGAAATTGTGGTTCCAGCGCACGGATGGCGAGAGGTATGTCCGGTTGATATGCTTCTCACCTGACCGCCATGGTATCTTTGCGGCATAATGGTTTATGGGACAATCCAGCACCAGTATGTCCTTGGAATAGCGCAGGGTGTATGAAGGGGCAATGGTGTTGAGCAGACTGCTGTTGTCGTTGTCGCCGGCAGCGTCTATCCTCACCCTGTCTGAGAGATAGGAGAATTCGTATCTCAGGTCGAGGATATTGCCGAACAGGGGGAATGACGTGGAAATATTGTTGGCTGTCTTGAAGCGGTTGAAACCGATGCGCTCACGGATGTCATAGACTCCCCCGGCATCAGTCGCCGCCAGCATCTCGCTCCGTCGGAAGTAGAAGAGCGTAGAACCGATGTTGTAGGTATGCTGGCCGGAGTTTATCGTCATCGCCAACTTGTTTTGGACGTATGACGGATGGCGCGTCACCTGCTGCCCCACCTGTCTGCCGTTGCTATAGATGCCGTTCTGGCTCGTATGATAAGAGAGGGATGCCGACAGTTGGTCGAGGAGATACACTTTGGGGGCGTTCAGCTCGTATCTGAACTTTGGGGCGATGGTCTTTTCGCCCACCTTTATGCGGTTGCTCTGCGAGAGAGTGGCGGTATGTGCTCCGCCATAGAGATAATAGGTGCTGTCGGCAAGGTTGTCGGCAGTGGAATAGAGGTCGATGTTGGTGCGCAGTCCGCCATACTGCCCCACCCTATGCATGTGGTTGAATCCGACGGAATACGATTTGTTTTTGAGATAGCGCTGCTGCGGTATCGGCGAGAAGATGGTTTCCATAGCATTCACGCTGTTGCGCGGCAATGCCACGTAGCCTTCCAGATCGCTCACATTGATATTGTTTGAGAGGGCATTGCCGCTGAAGTTTTCGCCCGTGTTGTTCATCTTTGCCGTGAGGAGCAGCTGGTTCTTGGCGGCGATGTTTATCACCGACAGGTGGTTGTTCCATGTGGCATCCTCGCCATATCCCGCTCCACCTTCCAGTTCTCCAAAGGGGCGCATCTTGTAGCCGCTCTTCAGCTTGATGTTCAGCGTGGCTCTGTCGGAGGGCACGGTTGATTTCAATGCTCTTATCGGTTGGTCGTTTTCCATCACCTGCACTTGTGAGATGGCCTCTACGGGGAGGTTGCGCGTTGCCTGACTGTATCTGTTGCCGAGGAGGTTCTGCCCTTCTATATTAAACTGGTTTATTGTTTCGCCCTTATATAGTATCGTACCGTTTTTAGCCACTTGTATCCCGGGCATCTTTTTCAGCACATCCTCCAGATAATGGTCGTCTTTGCCCTGAAAGGCAGACACGTTGTATTTTATTGTGTCGCCAACCTGCTCCACAGGTTTCAGCCTGACGGTAACTTCCGGCAGTTTCGTCGTACGGCGTATTCCGTCTCCTTCATTCTGGGCTTCAGCGGCGATTACGCAGAGTGAAGCACACAGCAGAGTGGGTATTCTTTTCATCTATTCGAGTTCTATAGGGTTATAGGGGCGTCTGCCGGTGTCACCTGCCTGCGGAGTGAACACCGCACCCGGGTTCTGCAACTGGAAAGCTTTGTATATGTCAGCCTGTTCGTTTTCCACTGCCTTGCGCACTTTGTCACGCGTAGTATGCAGGATCTTGTTGCCCGACTTGAGATATACGGGCACTCCCTTGCCGAGGTTTTCCAGTCCATTCAGCGTGAAGCGGTAGTTGTCTTTTGTGTCGCAGATACTGAATATCAATCCTGGCAATCCTCCGAAGAGGTATGGTCCTATATGCAAATCAAACGTAGGGGCATACCATGCCGTCCAGTCTCTGCCGCCGAAACGGCACACGGCTTTCCTGCATGCCACATCGCATATCGTGGTGTCGCCTTCTACGGTCTGCCAACTGATTTCCGGAACTGGCTGGGTGTACTGGTATGTGTTCACGTTGTTCACTTGTATGATTGCCACACTGCGGCTGCGGTCTATCACCAATGGATATTCGTATGCC
The DNA here is from genome assembly GCA_963594595.1 of Oscillibacter sp. Lineage (GTDB taxonomy): Bacteria > Bacteroidota > Bacteroidia > Bacteroidales > Bacteroidaceae > Prevotella. The sequence continues at coordinate 6,476 of CAVBFA010000078.1, forward strand.
TTTCTTTTCATCATTCCCATATTCATCGTGAAGGCTTCCATCGGTGGGCGTTTGGCAGCGGCGAGCGAGTCGTTGATGAAATCTGTCCTGTCGTCAAAATAGTCGACGAAGCTCTGTGCCTTGTCGCCCACGAGCAGTATCGTCTGACCGTCCTTCCTCCCCTTGCTGAGAGAGTCTGGCCTGTATGAGAATTCATAATACACCTTCACGTATGCCGTGTCATACACCGTTTTCTCCACCGGTTTCAGCGGTGGCAATGAACCGCCATGCAGAGACTGCGAGAATGCCGTACTCGCCACTGCTGCCAGCATCATGAATAAAGCCGTTATCTTCTTGATTTGCATATCTGTTAGTTTTAATTTTTCTCTGATTGGGAATAAAAGATTATTGCAAAAATAGGGAAAATTTATGAAATGGAACAAAAGAAGAATTAATTTGACATATAAAGACAATAATTAGAAATAGTGGCGACTCAAAAATACAATTAGAGTCACCACCATTATTATATACATATATCAAGGGTTCTTAGGAGCTGTAGTTGGAGGATTTGACGAATCAGTAGAGGAGGAAATTTTTCGTTCCATAGCGTCTATAGCAGCCATTAGATCCTTCATCGTCTTATAATCATCTGACTCCAAAATCACAACTTGTCCATTAGACAAAGTCACCTTGATTGGATGTGCTGAGACAGAGCATCAAACCAATAGTGCGAAAATCGCACTTAATAATATTTTCTTCATTTCTATAAGAATTAAAAAACATCCTACTCTTGAAGCTTTTCGGATTCTGCTCCTTTTTATTAGTGTGGTCTAAACAAATGCATTTGACGTAGGCAAAGATACGCATATTATAAATCACTTATGACAAAAAGCGAGTAAACAAAGTAAACACCGCATCAACGAGAGCTGTTCTAAACCACATTATAACAAACAGTTAGTCAAAATTATAAACATAGTACACAACTCATCACAAACGGTATATATTCGCCGTGAAAGATCTCGTGCCTTTTGTTTTGAACAATTTCTTGTTCAATCCAGACCTCATATTTGAAATTCTCTGCTTTGTCAAGTTAAGCAATGTAGCAATCTCTGATGGTATAAAATGAAGGCGTGTCAAGATGCACACCAGCATCTCATTATCAGACACTGCGTATTTGGGGTTGCTCAAGAACTCATAAAAGCCAGGAAGCGATTGCTTTACCACTTCTATAAGACTGTTCAGCTCGCTTGCCGATGGCATCTCGCCCCTCGAAGCATGCTTATGAATTCTCATCACAACCTCATGACCCAACAAAGACTGCTCGGAGTCCCATTTCGCCCAGTCGGTTTCGTCTGAGAACGAAGAAAGCTTGTTCTTCAAATACATTATTTCCTCCTCCATGCTATTCTTCTGTTTCCTATGCCACTTTTCAGTTTATCCCTTTCGGCTATAGCATCATAATATTTCAATAACGTATCTGAATATCTCTCATTTATTTCCTGCAATGCCCTCATTTTTCTTTTTCTGAGCTTTGTGAGGAAGAAATATATGCCCAAAGAAAAAAACAGAAGAAACAACAGCAAGACAATTACCAGATATTGGTATCTATCAGCCCTGTTTGACTCCCTTATTGCCAAAGCCTTGTTTTCTGAATAATCATATAAGGCTTGCATCTTACTGACTTCCGCTGCCGAACGGTGAAAACTGGAAGAATCATTTGAATCGACAAACATATTTGAATATTTCATCACAGAATCCGCTTCACCCTTACGAGAATAAATACGCATCAATCCACGGCTTCCATTTTCTGAACTGTTATAATTTGTGGCATTGCATAATAACCGGCGATAAAAATATTCTGCAGAGTCTACCTTGTCCAAGCGTTCATAATAATCAGCCAAATAATAATAGAAAAACTCATGCCCTGGCTGCAAATTCCCTTCTTTATCAAAGTATCCAGAATGCATGATATAATCATCCATATATTTCTTCGCTGCGTCAAGACTATCAGTGTCAAGACAATAAAGGATAAGCGAGCCTAAAGACGAAGCCGCCCATTCATTATCGCCGATTTTTTTATAAGAAGCATATACTCTCTTAGCTATGGAAATAGCACTATCCAATTTATTCAGTCCACGATAAGAATACCCACAATACTCAATGCTCTGGATAGCCCTGATGGTATCCCCCGCCAATAGGGCATACTTTTGACATTCATGCCATGCCTCAATGGCCTTGGTGAGAATACGTTGATTATAGAAAACATAACCTATCTGACCATAGATGGCGGCAAGTTCGTTGACGTCACAATCTGAGTTATTGACATCTGACAATCTGGTGGCATTCAGAAAATAGCGCAAAGCCATAGGAGAGTCTCCCTTATCCCGAAAGACACATCCCATCATATAATTTGCCGTAACCAAATCTTCTGTACTGCCATGATTTTCATAATACCGAATTACTTGTGGCATAAAGCTAACCGTATCCATAGACACATATGACTTATTCATAGCCACAGCATAAAGAAGCAGATAATCCATTCTGTATCTTGTGGGAAAACCATCCGCTGCAGATTTATTCTCTTCAAGAATCTTCAAGGCAGCATCGGGCAGACTATCTACCAATGCCTCAGCCTTCTTCAGAACAAGAGGTTTATCGGAAAAAGAACAAGACAACAAAAGTAACGCAAAAATAAAATAAGATAATTTCTTCATAAACCCAAATCGGTCATTAGGGCTTGCTTGTATTTTGCTTTTTTAGAAGAGTGGATTTTGTTTGGCTTTTAATGAGTAATAGCGAGCTATTGCGAATTAAAAACAGACAAAATACGCCTTATAAAAAACAAAAGGCTGCAAGCAGTCATTAAATAATTTTATAAACGGCCTGATGACCGTTTTGGGATAAAGCATTACTAAACGTCCCAATACCCTTCATAACAATATCCCTGCGTATAATATGACAATTTGTAGCAACCGCAATACAAAATTGGTAGTTGAAGACAGACGTCACCCGCTTCAACACTCTGAGACAAGACTACTTCACCAGTCGACATATTCATTAAAGTCATTATTCCTGAGCAAGGACAATAAGGCATCGACAACACTCCATTCTCATAACATACAACAATAACATTATTTGACGGAGAACGTTTTACTGGTTTTGCAGAGTGCG
>CAVBFA010000078.1:9635-15025 GCA_963594595.1 Oscillibacter sp.
CAGTTATAAAATATTACATTGAACGGCCTAATGACCGATTTGGGTTTGATTACCTGACAGGAATAAAAAATCAAAAGGAAACTGCATTTTCTGATTACAAACTATTGCAGGTTATTTCAAAAAAATATATCTTTGCACGGTTTAGAAAACTGCGTCGGTCAATGTCAACCGATGGTTTTATGGTACAATAATCCCCACATGGAAGTAACGGGAAAAGACATCATAAAGGAGCAAGAAAACAAACGAAAGAATATAACATAACAATTATCCACAAACATCATAACAAAACATGGCACATCATAATTTAGATTCTTTGGACAAGAAGATTCTCAGACTCATCGCGGAAGACGCAAGAATGCCGTTCCTCGAGGTGGCAAGAGTCTGCAACGTGAGCGGAGCCGCTATTCACCAGCGCATTCAGAAACTCAGCAACCAAGGCGTGCTGAAGGGTTCGAAATTCAACATCGACCCTGAGAAAATAGGATATGAGACGTGTGCCTTCATCGGCATCAACCTGAAGCATCCGGAGAACTTCGACGAAGTGGTGGAGAAGCTGAAACGCATTCCGGAAATCGTGGAATGCCACTACACCACCGGCGACTACGATATGTTCATGAAGATATACGCCCTGAACAACCATCATCTGCTCAACATCATCCACGACAACCTGCAGCCGCTCGGCCTGTCGCGCAGCGAGACCATTATCTCGTTCAACTCGGCTTTCTGCCGCCAGCTGCCTATCATCGACGCCCCCGTTGACGACGATGACGACGATGATGACATGAACGAGGAATAAACACGCACACATATATTATCACCAATCGGTCATCAGGGCCGCTTAATGCAGTATATGAATGAGTCTCAGTCATAATCACGAATATGACTGAGACTCATTCTTTTTATTTTTCGCTTATTGATCTACTCCTTGTTCATCCTGGTTCCGATGAACGTCACCTTCAGGGCATTCGCCCTTCGCAGCGCCTGCTTCACCTCCATCACGGTCTTCATGTCTACATCCTTGTCGGCAGAGAGCGCCACGGTCATCTCCTGGGTCTCGTCGGGCGACATACCGGAGCGCGACTCCGCGAGATAGTCCACGAGCTGGTCTATTGCCACCACCTTGCTGTCCACCTGTATGCGGTAGCCCTCCTGCTTGCCGTCAATAGGTTTTCCGATATACACGTGGGTCACGCCGGCCTTCTTTTTCATCTTCGTGAGCTGTCTGCCCTCGGGCACACGATATCTCACCTTCACCTCGTCCTGTCGCATGTGGGTGACGATGATGAAGAAGAACAGCACCGTGAAGATAAGGTCGGGCAGCGATGCCGTGTTCAGTTCCGGCACGCTGCGGCGTTTGCGTATAAACATATTCTGTAGTCTCCTATTCCGTTTTTAATTTCCCCAATCTGTCATCAGGCGGCTCTGGGGTTATTCTTTGTCTGCCGCATCCTGACCGTTCTCCTCGTTCAGGTTTTCCATCACACGCTGCGGATAGAGCTTGTCTATCTTCTTGCGCTCATACTGTTCGCATTCCGCATACCGCTTGTGGTAGATGCCCATCGCGGCAGTGTTTCGGATTGAGGTATATGCCGAGCTTACGGCATCCTGAACGTGGAAATAATCGTCGTATTTGGATGTTGGGAGCATCTTGATGCTCACCACGTGGGTGGCACGGTCGGGACAGCCGGCAACGAATTTCTCCACCATTCCCTGCAGGCACCTCACGTCAACCGGCTTGCCGTCTACTCTCACGTCGCCCTCGCCCCAGATGCTTATATCCATCACGTTGCGGCGGTCCATCTCCGTCACCTCCTCCGTCTTCGCCTTGTCTTCGGGCGGCAGCTGCTTGAAGACGCCCTTGGTGGAATCCATCGACGAGATGACGAGGAAGAAGACGAGCAGGATGAACGAGATGTCGGCGGTGGAAGTGGTGTTCAGCCCCGGCACCTCACGCTTGCCGCGTCGGAAATTCATTGAAAACCTTTTCTGTCTTATCACTTTCCCTCCTTTTTCCTGTTTTTCCTCCTCATTGCCGATCCGCCTACCGACACCGCCACTGCCACTACGGCAGCGAGGAGCATGGCGAATACGGTGTATATGAACATGTCGGCAACCTTGAGCCACATGGCGTCGCTGAAGGTTTTGCCGTTTACGGACAGCGGATCTGCCGACCCTGCCACGTATGCCAGCACGAGCATTGCCACGAACACCACTGCCGACCATCGCTTTATTCTTGCCACGGGGATACCGTTGACCACCTTCTCGCCTGACCGGATTTTCGCCGCCTTATACAGCGAGAAGACCAGCACTCCCACAGCGCCCGCCACCATCAGATAGATGAAGATGAGCACGATGTCGGTGAGCAGCGGAGCGTTGTAGTCGGGGTCGAACACGTATGGCATATCGTAGCCCACGAGATAGAAGAGCGCGAATACCACAGCCGTCACGCCTATCATGGCATAGAGCAGACGGGTGGACATCTGCCATGCCTTGAGCTTTCTCTTTTTCATACCCATAGCGTTATTGTTTTGTTTCTCTTTCTGCTGCATGTCAGCCTTTCAGGTTCTTGTATTTGCCGATGGAGTCGAGGAGCTTTATCGCCGACTCCTCCATATCGGCAGTGATATGGTCTATCTTAGAGATGATGTAGTTGTAGAACACCTGGAGCACGAGCGCCGCGATGATTCCGAAGATGGTGGTGATGAGCGCCACCTTCATTCCCGATGCCACGATGGTAGGACTGATGTCGCCGGCGTCTTGTATCTGCTCGAATGCCATCACCATTCCTATCACGGTGCCGAGGAATCCGAGCGACGGTGCGATGGCGATGAAGAGTTTTATCCATGAGCATCCCTTCTCCATGTTTGCTGCCTCAACGGAACCGTAGCTTGATATGCCGCGCTCGATATTGTCTATCGGTTCGGCGATGCGGGCGAGTGCCTTGCGGCAGATGGATGCCACGGGACCACGCTCCTGCTCACACATCTTCTGTGCCGCCTGCAGGTCGCCATTAGAGAGCGCTCCGTCGATGTCTGCCATCATTCTCTTGGCGTCTATCTCGCTGAGTGTGAGGAAGATTATCCTCTCTACACAGAAGGCGAGTCCGAGCACGAGAGCCAGTGCCACGAGCGACATGAATCCAGCCGAACCCTCGATGAACTTGGTCTTGAGCACCTGATGGAAGCTCAGCGGCTCTTCGTCGTCGATGCCTTCCAGGTCGGCAGCCACATCTGCCGAGTCAGCAGCCTCGGCCTGTGTGTCGTCGGCATCGAGACTGTCGGCTAGGGTCTTGGCAGCGGCTTTCGGTGCTGCGGCTTCTGCCTCTGATGCCGCAGCCGGCGCTGCATCATTTTCATTATCCGCAGCGTTTTTCGTTTTCGCTGCAGCCGACTTATTTATTGTCTTTTCCACGGCAGCCGGTCTTGCCGCCGCCTTCGCCTTGTCTTGTGCGGCGGCATCTGCCGGAGCCGCCAGGACGAGACTGATGATAATGAGCATGCTGCCCAATAGTCTTTGCATTTTTTGCATTGCAGTTATGTGTTATGTTTTCTATTCCGTTATGTATGTATCTTCGCAGTGGCTTCCCCCTCAGACCAAGGTTTCTCCATCATACCGACATCTTCTTCATGCCATTATCAGAGCACGAAGTTCACTGGTATGCAGAAATATGTGAGACAAGGTTTGCCCTTGTCCTCGCCGGGTTTCCACTTCGGCATTTTCTTGAGCACCCTCAGTGCTTCGGCATCGAGCAGCGGGTCTGCCTTATGCACCACCTTCAGTTCCGACACGGTTCCGTCTTTGCCGATGATGAATCCCACCACCACTTTGCCTTGTATTTTCTGGTCGCGCGCCGCCTGTGGGTAGCGCAGGTTGCTGGTTATCCATTTCATGAACTCCACCATTCCGCCGGGGAACTCGGGCAGTTTCTCCACTATCCTGAAGTTCAGCGGATTGTCGTTCATGTCGGTTGCCACGGGAGCCTGTGCCGTAGTCTCGTTGCTGCTGTCGTCGGCAGCCTGTCCGGCGTTGCCCACCCCTTTGCCATCGTCGGCATCTCCGTTCGGCTGGTCCATCTTCGTGGGCATCTCCGTCTGCGGCTGTTCGTCCACGGTCTTTATCTTCTCCGTCACCGCCTTCGGCGTCGTTCCCGGCTTCAGATATGCTATCATGTCTTTCTGTTGCTGCCGCGCCAGCAGTTCCGGGTCGAACGACGGGTCGGAGTCAACATCCATGTCGTCAAACATCTGCGGTCCGCCGCTTCTCCATTCCAGAGCCACGAACAGCAGCGTGAGGGCAAAGACGAGTCCGAGCAGAACTCCCGTAGTCCTGTTCGCCGTATAGTCGATATGTATCTTCATCTTTGCCATTGTGCGTAATGCGTTAATATATGTGATGCCCGGAGAACAAGGGCAATCACAGTTCTGCCACCTCTTCCATGGTGAGTCCGGTGACTGTAGAAATCGTCTCTGCCGGCAATCCCAAATCTTTCATTTTCCTTGCATTCTGCCTGCGTTCTTCCTCACGACCTTCTGCACGACCTTCAAGTCTGCCTTCTTCACGCTCCGTATAGATATTGTCGCGGAGTATCACGATATTGTCGAGATGCTTGTAATAGGCAGAGCGTTCTGCCTTGCTCATGCGGTCCACCTTGAGTTGCTCCTTTACTTCTTCCATACCCGGTGCTTTTGCTCCCTTAGGCACATCACCAGTATTCAGATAATATGCCCATTCTTCTATGGAGCTTTTCGCCACGCGGTTGAAGTCGTTCACCTTCAAGATGTAATATTCTGGATACAGGTCGCTTACTTCGTCCACATTGAATTTCTGTCTTTGGAAAGGACTGAGTTCAAGCAAATCGCCATTGTGTATGCCTCTGAATTCCGTCTTACCGTGGTATACGATATCGGTGCCTTTTCCAAGCGAGAAATACACAATATTCACGCTATACACCTTGCGAACGTTCTCGTAGCCTTGGCCTTTCTTTATATATTCCGTCACGAGCTTAGACGTACCGAAAAGCATACGCTGGAAATATGCGTATTCCGTATTGTTCTGCACCTCAATGAGAAACAGTTCACCCTTGTCGTTCTCGGCAAGCATGTCCACACGATTATATTTGTCGTTCTCATCATCCTGATTACCTTCACTCTCAAGCATCTGCCTGATTTTTATTTTCATTCCAAGCAGCGTAGTGAGCAATCCTTCCAGAATTCCGAAGTTTGCCTTTTGTCTGAGCAGGCGTTTCATCGCCCAGTCAAAACGGATGTATTTATTCTCTGCCATAACGATAATGGTTTTAGTTGTCTTATAACAAGCCGAGCCGCAGCTTATCTTATGCAAAGATAATGCAAACCGAATGCAGAATATCAAGCTTGCTTGAATATTATGCT
>CAVBFA010000079.1:0-15009 GCA_963594595.1 Oscillibacter sp.
GTATATTACGACTAATCAGTAAGATTGTCATGAAAGCTTTATCTGTAATCATTGATGCCATATTGGTCCTGCTGATAGTGGGAGGTGTAGCGGCTTGTATAGTGGGCGGCGCAATGTATTGCGAGCTGCAGCTGTTCTCTGGTGTTGGAATCCTTGCAAGTATACTCTGCCTGATTATAGGTCACATGCTGCCTGATAGGTTCACTGACATTAAGTATTGGGAGGGAGGCTGGACCCTGGTTGCCATAATCCTATATGCTACCAGTCTTGTAGGCATCTCCACTGGTCTGCGCATGGTTCATGATGAGGATGAACTGAAAATCGTCACTCCGTTTTATCCCATAGGAAAAGAACTGTGCTCTGGCCATCGCATCGACACTCTGAAGCATATTGCCAATTGTTATGGGCGAGACCTGTCGGGTTATTACGTGGGCTATCGCGATGTGTTCCTGCTTGAGGGGAAAACCTGCAGTTCGCTTTTCACCAAGAGCTCCCTTATCGCCCAGGGCCACGGATTCTCGTTTGCCAAGAGGAATTTCGGCCATGGAGAGCTGTACGTATGTTCGTTTACCGACATGAATGGAGTGAGAAAGACGATTGATATGTATGGACACAACGTGAACGACAGTGTCTACAAGCCGCATGTCATTGACAACACTCCCGATTACGGTACGTCAGATTGGTGACAAATAGATAAGCCACAAGTCAGATGACGGTATTGGTGGAAAGGTAATGACGGATAGTCTGGTTCCTTTCCACCATTTTTACTATTCTGATGCTGGCTTCATAGAGCAAGTATAATGGTATGGTTACAAAGCCAAACAAAATATTTCATGCAAGATGGTATTTTGCCTGGTAGGTGACAAAGTGCCTTGTAAGGATAGTAAATGGTCGAAAAAATCCAAAGAGGTCTTCATGTTATTATTTTCTTGTTTATATTCTCTTTAGCCACAGATCCATGAATCTGTCGTAGATGAGGTAGCCGTCATTGGTTCTATATACCAATTCCTTGTCTTCTAAAATCTTAAGAGCAGCCTTTACGCTGCTGGCTCCGCTCAATTTATGTCCTTTGATGAACTTGCCTGCTGTCGGTTGTGCAACGATGCCGTCCTTGGCAATGGTCTTCTCGAAGAATGAGGCGTTCTTACGCACAATGTAGTTGATGACCATAACGCCAAGTTGCTCCACAAAATCATTCAAATTCTTGGTGGCGAAAATGTCAAGGTATAGGCATATGGCATCATTCTCTTCTTCCTTGAGATGGTAGAAGGTGTTCTTGATAAGTCCTGTCTTGCCAATCCTTCGAGGAGAGATGAGGGTAATATTTCTTCCGTTCTTCAAGTGGGAAAGTAAAGTCTTTGTTTCTGCCTCTCTATCGCAAAAATACTCAGGGCTTTCATAACCTTGATAGACGAAAGGATTCGCTAATTTCTTGTAACTTAGTGTCATACGCCATTACATGTTTTGTGTTACAACTTTTTTGTAATGACAAAGGTACGACTATTTCTTGAATATTAAAAAGAAAAAGGGCAGAAAGTTGGCTCATCCGACATTTCGAGTGATTTGAAGTGCGCATCACATCTAATAGCTCTGGCCTCAGACGGCTTTCACAACGAATAGTTAATTTAGCCGAGCGACCGCGTCTGAGCGTAAATACTCACGTGTGTTATTTTTCACTCCAAATGTCGGATAATCCTCATTTCCTCACCCTGACGAGAACAATCATGCCCACCACAAAGAAAGAGGAACCCTTCTCATTCAAACAGATTTCCTGTAGCTCTTGAGTAAGTCACCTTGCAGTGGTTGCAAATATCGGTCAATGTGGCGCCGCTTCCACTCAACGAGTAGAACACACTTTCGCCTACCAATACATACTCCCAGGTGCGATTCATCCTATCCTCAGGCTTCAGGGCATTGATTTTCTTAATCCATTCGATGGTGGACGTCTGCTTCTGGCGCACGTTCGCATCACCAACCTTGTCGTCGCCCTTGGTCTCAATCAGATAAATCTTGTCGGCCGTAGCCACGATGAAATCAGGATGATAGGTAGCCATCAAGCCGTCCTTTCTCACATAGAAGATGATGGCAAACGAGTGGCCATTCTCATTGATCTTCAGGAATCTTTCTACCTCGGCATCCCTATCCAGAAACTCGATGAAGGCCTTTTCCAGTCCTCCGCCGTGTGAAGGATAGCCCAATCGGGGATAGATGCACTTCCGCACCTCCATAGAGTAAGACTCTCTCATCTTGATGGCTCTGAGCGAAGAGAATTCCGTATGGCTCACCTCCGCACCTATCGTGGTCAGGCGACTCTGCATCTTATAGATAGCCACCGCAAACTGCTCCACGATGTGCTTTGTCACGATGCCATCCTTCGCCAGCAATATCTTCCAGTCGCTTCCATGGAACGGGTCGAAAGGCATGGCGAACAGCTTCTCCCGGATGTACCAGTCCATCACCTGCACCGTTTGTGCCCCATTAATCTGAATGGTAGGAAAACCCTGGCGGCGACAGTTCTCAAAACGCAAGGTTACTACCTTCAGCAACTTCTGCAGATACTCATTATATCCGCTGGCATTGAAGAGATTGGCCGTCACCTTATACTTTCCAAAAGTAGTCTTGGTCAGAGATTCCTGCGATACGAAGGTCTCGCCCTCTTTTGCCAGGAACTTGCGGAGCAAAGGCAGCGGATACATCGTAAATGGCTGCAAATCACCCAAATCTATTTCAGCATCTTCAAATTCATCGATGGAATCATGCAGGATAACCGGCCATTGGAAATCATATTTCTCGTAATCCTCACGAAGACCCACGGTAAGAATATCGCCAGTGGCTCCTTCTGTACCAACATCTCCATCGTCTGTAGCCACCAATCCCTGTTCCTGCAAATCATCGTAGAACTTAATGAAAGCTGGATGCTCCACGATTGATAACGTATCGATATAGGTGCGTGGCGGCTGATGGTTTTTCAGCACCCTCAGGCGATCTTCACGCTTGATGTCGATGTAGTCGGGCTCTCGCCACATCAGTCGCAAGCCTCTGCCCACCAACTGCTCAAGGAGGATTGGCGCCTGCGAAGAACGCAGCGGAACGAGCACACAGATGTTGTTGACATCGAAACCCTCACGAAGCATCAGCACCGAGATGACCACCTTCGGACTCTTATACCTATCTATGTCGAAGAGCTTCTTCTTGATTTCCTGCCATTCCTCATCCTTCACCTCGCCCTGCTTGTTGCTGTCGATGGTAACGATGTCGTCGTCTTCCAAGCCTTCCGACTTCAGGAACTCCTCAACGAAGGGAGATACCGTGGTGTCTTGGCAGACGATAAGCATCTTGGGATTCTTTGACGGGTCTACTTTCAAGAATTCATCTTCAAGCTTATCCAATTTTGTCAGACCTGCACGAAGCATCATGCGCTGGCCCTCGCTCAGCCCTACCACCTTTCCATCTTCATCACGCTCGGCGTTGTAATCCAGGTTCTCCAGGTCGGTGAGCTCCTGTCGACGGTCGAGCAGCAGCAGTTTCACCAGTCCCTGCTTCATCGCCATCGGCAAATCGAAGTCGACGATGATATGCGGGAAGAAGAGTTTCACCTGCTTCTCTCCCGTTCCCTTCGTATCAAAAGGAGTGGCGGAGAAGTCCACCTGTATGAATCGGGTGCCCTTGGTGGCGCTGATGGCATTCAAGCCTCTTTGCCATTCCACCTCCTCGGTTTCACCATTACGCTTGATTTCGTGGATATGATGCGCCTCATCGTTGATGACCATCAAATCCTTTAACCCCGCAAGATATTCCAGTTCGGTGCCGCCCAAGGCACGGCGGTCGAGCATGCCGAGGTCGTTGCCCGCCGCCTTGCCCGGTCGGACAGGCAACAGGTCGCTGACAATTTCTGCAGGCGTCACAGTGCTCGAATCGTCCACATCCTCATCCTGTTCCTTCTCTTCCATCTGATTTTCAAACAGATGCCAGTTGGTCAGTGCAATCAGTCCCTCGCCAGTGGTCTTCCTGCCGATGCCATCCTCCTTGGTCACCACATTGTTCTGGATAAACGAAAACACCTCGTCACGATAACGCTCGGGGATGAACACCTCCTGGTTCATGTAGTAGTCGTTGGTCTGAGGGTCGCGATATTCCTCGTCGCGCTTCATTCTGCCGCAGAAGGCATCCAGCAGACGGTCGTAAACAATCAGACCCGGAGCCACTATCAGGAACTTCTGCGTAAATCGTCCGCTCTCCACATCCTCGTGCCGGGCATTTAGCATCTGCCAGATTATCAGGGCATGCATCACCCACGTCTTTCCCGTGCCCGTAGCCATCTTCACCGCATACTTAGGCATCTGATATTTTGGCTTGGCAAGCTGAGCCAGGTCGGCCCTATCCATCAGTTCCGGGATGATGCCCTGATAAGCATCCATCACGCAGGTTTCGCCCATCACCTCGTGCAGATAGATGATGTTGAGGATAGCCTGTCGCTGACCCTCGTGGAAGTTTCTCTCACGCTCATTGCAGAAGCCTTCTCCAAACCAGTAGTTCAAGAGCGAAGCGGTGGTTGGCGTCACCTTCTCCAGCATCTCCCCACTCTTCCAGGCTGCATTGACCACATCGGTGAGTCGATGCGCCAATTCCAAAGATATATTACTTGAATTGATAGCCATAGTCGTAATCTCCTATTCGTTCTTAGCACTAACACTTCACATCCAGGATAACCTGACTCTCGAAACCAAACACGTCAACGGCCTTGACACACACCTTGCGCTCAGCCTTGTGGGGCATGTGCAATCGGGTGGAATATACGCAATGGAGCGGGTCGCTGTCGTTGTCCACGTTCTCACGATAATCCTGCCAGGTGCTTCTGAAGGTTTCGCCGTCATAATCAGGGTCGATGCTCCAATATTCTATCAGCGAGAGAGGGTCTTGCTCCATCACCTGCTGCAACTTTTCCTTGTCCTTATCGTCCAGCGGGATATTATCGGGCGAGAGCAGCACATAGTTGTTGAGACTGATGTCGAGTTCATCCTCGCCATTGCCGTTCACGGTTACTTCCACTGGGTTCACCACCAGATACTGCAAAGAAGAGAAACGCACGGTTTTGTCGGCGATGAGCTTCTTGAAACCCTTCTTAGATAGCTTGTCGAGCAGATCGGGCGGAATCACCAGCACCTCTACATTGCTGTTCTTATATTTCTCGATGGCTTGCGAGATGTCGAAGGCGAAGTTCCAGCCGAGCACGATGACCTTATCCCAGTCGCCGCCAAGCAGAGAAGCCTTGGCTTCTACGGCACGGCGAATGGTAGCGGCAGTGGTCAGGCGGTTAGGACTATCCACCATCACCAGGTTTCGGGTGCCCTTAACGTAGCCAAAGTTTCTGTCGCTCACCTGCTCTGGGGAGAATGGCAGAGCGCCGAAGAGGCCTAAGACAACCTGAGAGAGATCGCCCACTCGGCGGAGTTTCTTGTTGTTATGGAAAGCCTCTTTCTGATAGTCGCCGATGCTCTGATAGAGGAACGGATTCACTTCCTGGTCGATGAAACGCTTGCGTATGACGAGGGATGCCGGCTTGCCGATGTCGCAGGTAATCCAGCGACGGCCCAGTTTCTCGGCTACAGCTGCTGTGGTACCGCTGCCACCGAAGAAATCGCAGACGAGATCGCCTTCGTTGGAAGAAGCTGCGATAATACGAGTTAACAATTTACTTGGCTTTTGTGTTGCATAGCCTACTCGCTCAGCATCCTCACGATTTAATTGTTCTATATCTATCCAATAATCTTCAGGTACCTTTCCTTCATCTACATAATAACGATAAATTTTACCACTTTTTTTATCAGTTTTCTCTTGGTATTCTCTTCCGTCATCATCAATTTTCGTACGCATATGCGTATTTAATTTACGCTGAACAATGACATTTTTATCTTTTCCGTTAAAAGTATAATTTGGCGATTTAGAATAAAGTAATATTGTATCATGTTTTCTTCCGTAAAAGCTACTTCCCTTACCACCAATCGTATAACACCACATTATTTCGTTCAGAAATCTATTTTTTCCAAAAATATCATCAAGAATAATCTTCATATAAGCACCAATATGCCAATCAATGTGAACATAGATACTTCCTTTTTCTGAAAGCAATTCTTTCATCAGAACCAATCTTGGATAAATCATCTTCAGATACGAAATCGTACCTTCTTCCCATGTATCCGCATAAGCAAACTGTTCTATTACTGTTGGCTTTTGAGAAAAGCTTGTATTTGGTAAAGTAATCGGAGTTCTATAATCCGCCTTAGAATCAAACGGCGGGTCGATATAGATCAAATCCACTTTGCCCCTTAAAGAAGGCAAGCCCGTCTGAGGGTCTCCGGCAAGCAGCGCCTGCATGGTCAGGAGATTATCACCATACACCAGACGGTTCATCCAAGTTCCGCCATCAAGGGCATTATTAAAAGCATTAGGGATATTTGGAACTTGTCCACGGAAGAATCCGGAGACATCCTTGCGAGGCAACACCAGCTCATTGGTTTGCAACCCAATGCGTGTGCCACTGCTCAATCGCTCGATGATGCGCTGAGCCTCTTGCCTACCTTCGCTTGCAATGCGAGGTAGTTCTTCAATTAATGATTTTGCCATAGCATTAAAGCTTAAATATAGTTTTAATGCGACTGCTTTGTTACTCAGAAAATAAAAGCTACAACCAAACACCCTTATCCATAGCAACAAAGCCAACCTAGGTTTGCATCAAGACCAGCCTCATCCCCATCAGAACGCAGAAACGTGGACGATCCACTTATCCAACGTTCCAAGGTGTTTGGCCTAACCTATATACCACAGATAAGTTTTACGTCCACGCTATAGCGGACGCTTACTTATTTATTCTATGGTATATGTTCTTCCGCGGCCAAACTTCAGGAACATTATTATCGAATAAACAGCAAACGCTATTATTTTAACCCACAAAAAATGGAATTCGCCTTGCACTCGGCTTGGCATCCTTCCGCAACAAAGTTAATACATATTTCTCGAATGGCAAAGCACAAGAATATCTTTTTGTGTTTTGCTGTGCAAAACATGATCACACAGCCTTTGGGTAGCGCAATGTGGTTAGTTGAAATCCATCATTCGTTCAGTCTGCACTTCCAAACGGGCGTGTTGTGATTTTTGGTCAGGAAAAACACCATTTTCATGCTCAAAATCTCCCCCTGCCGTGGGGAATGAAACCCCACATTAGGGGGAATCGTTCCCCACGCCGTGGGGGATTTTTTGGCATGTCTCATATACCAGACATGTGAACACCTTCAGAACTCACTCTTCATGAGCATAAGAGGAGTGTTTGAAAAAAGTCTGTAAGAATAATCTTTCCTTCTAAAAGAGCAAAATCCAAGCAAGCCCTAACGACCGATTTGGGTTAAAGCCGCATATGAAACCTCTATTTTACAAAAGTAGATGTTTTGATGACATAAGGGAGGATTTTGTCTATAATTATTTGCAAGATGGAATAATTTTAGTATTTTTGACGCGGTTTTGGAAATGTCGCCTGCTTTGTGGCAGCATTGTGGCAGGCTGATGCTTCTATGCTAATTAGGGTTTTAACGACATATTTATTTGCAGTGCTGCCTTTAAAAATCAATTCATCTATGAGGAATATCCACATGATTATTTCGGCAACGTTGTGTTCTCTCATGCTTCTGCCGTCAGTTTCCTACGCCCAGAAAACACCGATGGGCAAGTTTGCCCGAGCGGCAATGAAGGCAATGCCGAGAACATCAGAATGCCACAGTCTGCCAAACCGTGCAGACGACGAGATTCCCACCAAGACCGTTGTAGACCAGCATTTCGACAAATGGACAGCAGGTACCAACGCCGAACCCGACACCGAGATGCTCGGAGGAGGCAGCGTGAACTATGTGCTGTCGGCAGACCTCATGGGAACGAAGGGCTGGACCGGCAATGAGGTATACCAGGCAGGACAGGCATGTGCGCTACGCATGTATGAGTCGGAATACGGCGGTCTTGCAGGAGGATTCATAAGCACACCGGAGATGGAACTCAGCGGAGACGTCGTGCTGAAGTTCCGCGCCAGATGTCTGAAAGCTGGCGACGAGGGTGTCATCCGTGTGGCACTGTGCGACAACAACGAAGGCCCCGTTGACGATCGCGATTTTGATATTTCAGACCAGTGGCAGGAATTCACCTTCGCCACCGACCAGGCCACATTCAATCCCAACAATATATTCCAGTTTTCTGCCGAGGAGGTAGACCTCCTGCTCGACGATATCGTGGTGACGCGCAAGGCCAACAAGATACCGGCGCCACAGGTGCTGCCGCCGGTTAACAACTCTTCCACCTCGTTCACAGCCCGCTGGAGCCCCACGGCATCGGCAAGTTCGTATCTCCTCAACGTATACCGCAAGGAGATGCCGGAACACAGTGTGGAGCCAGGCACTCTGTCGGAGAATTTCGACGGTATCAACATCAACGCCGACGGCAAGACCATAAACCGGGAAAACCCCGGCTATCCGGAGGGATGGACCATCAATCTGTCGGCACAAGGCTCACAGGATGTCTACACATCCGAGGGCAACTACAGTTCGGCTCCATTGTCGCTCTGTCTTGATGCCGTGGGCGACGAGATAGTTTCGCCAGAGACTCCAGCCCCTATAACATCAATCTCGTTCTGGGTGAAACCGAGTAATATGGAGAATGAAACCGACTATACCTACTCATTGGTGCAGGTAGCCGTATACAACGAGAAAGACGGATGGATACCTATCGCCAATATGCCAAACTACTATATGCAGGCCGAAGGCGGACAATACTCGTTCACATCAGAGCAGATAGGAGAAGGAATGACAAGAGTGAAGTTCTTCTTCATACAGAAAAACTCCGTTGACTTCGCCATCGACGACGTGAAGATAGACTATGCCACACAGCGAGTGCCGGTGACCCAGCTCGACAAGGAACTGACCGACACCTGCTACACCATGGACATCGACCCCAACTATGAATATTTCTACAACGTGAGAGCCAAGAACGGAAGTGTGGTGTCGAAGCCTACGCCCGACATGTGGGTGGACGGCATACTCGGAGTGAAAGTGGAGGCAAAGGAGGCTACGAATGTCACCGAAACCTCGTTTACGGCAAACTGGACGGAGCTGAACAATGCCGACAAATACAAGCTCAACATCATGAAGGTGGTGCAGGCGAAAGAGGACATGCAGAATGTGGTGGTGCTGAGCGAGGACTTCAACAAGATTGACCAGGGCACCACCGACAATCCTTTTAACCCATACACATATGTGTTCAACCTGGCTGACAACGGATACACAACGACGGAATGGCTCCTGCAGCTGCCTTATCTGGCTGATGGAATGGCTGGAGCACAGCAGACCAACGTGTGGATGGGACTGGCAGGACTCGTTACATCGCCACACCTCGACCTCACCTGTGACGGCGGAGCGTTTGATGTAGACGTGAAGGCATACAACACGTTTGCCAGCGACACGCTCTTCGTGATGCTCATGAAAGACTACACCGACAATGTAGCCACCGACCATCGCATCATGCCGCTGACGCTGAATGGCACGGGAATGACATCTGCCACAATCCACTTCGACGCTACCGACAACAAGAACCTGCGTGAGAACGTCATCCTGGCATTCATGAGCATGTATGGCCAGCCTTTCTTCATCGATGAGGTAACCATCCGCCAGAATGTGCGCAAGGGCGAGACTCTCATAGCCCCGTATTCGGTGATGTATCCGACAGGAAGCGGTTTCGACGTGACGGATCTCGACCCACAGTATACTTATGCCTACGATGTTACGGCGATGAGGACCAAGGATTACACAAACTATGTATCTGAAACTTCAGACCGGGTGTATGTGAATGGCATAGAAACCGCAGTAGGCAGTATCTCAACCGGCAGCAAGGCCCTTGATGTCAGAGTGGCCCACGGCAGCATCTCACTGTCTACAGACTATGACTCAGCTAATGTATATGACATGCAGGGCAAGACAGTGGCAACTGTTCCGGCTGGCCGTCATGCCGTCAGCCTTGCTCCCGGCGTGTATGTCGTGAAGGCCGGAGAGAAGGCAGTCAGGGTAGTAGTGCCATAACCTCTGCTCGGCTGATTAGGAAACAAGGCAGGTAGCGGCATCCTTTGTGTTCCCACAACCTGATTCCTGCCTATAATAAAATCCCCCGATTCTGTCAATGCCTGACAGGTCGGGGGATTTTTATAATATCTTCAATGCAATGTCATTATTTGGAAATCGTGATTTCCAAATCTCATGGTTATCAATGATTTTGATGAAATCTTCGGAATGCGCACAAGTATCTTGGACCGTATTGGTCTATCTGATATTACTCCCCTTCCGGCAGAAACATCCTCATGGCGTTTGCCGTGGTGTGGCGGTCTATTTCCTCGGGGGAGATGCCGTAGGCGAGGGCGAGACGGTCTCTGACGTATGCCACGTAGGCACTCTCGTTGCGCTTGCCGCGCATCGGCACGGGAGCCATGTATGGAGCGTCGGTCTCGAGCACGATGCGGTCGAGTGGGATGTGGGGCACCACTTCAGGCAGATGGCTCTTCTTGAATGTCAGCACACCGCCGATGCCGATGTTGAAGTTGCTGAACGACAGCAGCTGCTCTGTCTCCCGCTCGTTGCCCGTGAAGCAGTGGAACACTCCTCCGCGGCGCAGTTCCCGTTCGTAGCGGCGCAGTATGCCCACCATCTCGTTCTGTGCCTTGCGGCAGTGTATCATCAGCGGCAGGTCGGCATCTATCGACCATCTCACCTGCTCCTCGAAAGCCTCCAGCTGCTCTTTCTCGAATTCGCGGCTCCAATAGAAGTCCAGTCCCACCTCGCCGATGGCGATGAACGGCGGGTTGTCAGCCGACGCTTCTTTCTGTCGCTGCTCGTCGAGAATCCGGCGCATCCGGCAGACAGTCTCCTGCCAGTCCTCCTTCACTTCCTCCGGGTGCAGACCTATCATGGGGTAGGCATAGCCTGGAAACTGCCGGCATGTGTCCACCACACTGCCGATGCTCTTGAGGTCGATTGCCGGCACGAAGATCTTCTCCACTCCGGCCTCCTGTGCCCGCTGTATGGCCAGCGGACGGTCTTCGGCGAATTCCTCGCCGTCGATATGAGTATGCGTGTCAATCATTGTCCTTTTTCCTGTTTGTTTTCCATTTCTTTCTCCTGCATCTTGCGCTTCTCCTTGCGACGCATGTAGTAGCGTATGCCGAAGCGTTCACAGTCGGCCACACGGTCTATCACGAGTTTTCCCTCCTCGCTGAAGTGCGCCTCAATCTGGTCCCAGATGCGCAGTATCAGTTCGTCGATTTCTGGCCGCATCTCCTTGAGCCGCTGCTCCATTTCGCCGGTGCGTTTCTGCAGCGTCTTCTGCTTGTCGTAAGCCTCCTTGAAGATGTCGAAGTGGGTCTCCACCATTCCTATCGTGGGGTTGTAAATCGGTCTGCCACCCTTCTTCACGCGGTTTTTCTCTCCGCTGATGATTTTCGGTCCCCATTCCGTTATCGACCCAATGCTGTTGTCCACGGGAATCATCGTGGCGGTCTCCTCCAGTCCGTAGAGTTTCAGGTTAGATCGCTTTATCTCCCCTCTTGTCACAGCCATGAGCAGCACCTGCATGAAGTGGCTCTCATACATGTAAGCCTTTTTCTGCAGCTGGTCTATCTTCGTTCCGCTTCGCCATTGCGCCTTTTTGTCCACCTCGTATTGCGTCACTGCCGTGAGCAGCTTGTCGTAGCAGGTGCGCGCCTGGTTTATGTCTTTCCATTCCAGAAACCTGTCGCGGGCCATGTATATGTCGTTGTTGTCGAGCAGCGTCTTCAGTGCGCTGAGTCTCGACTTGTCGGTGTTGGGGAGTCTTCTGTATGGCATTTCCTCTCTTTTTGTGGGTGTTTCGTTATTTCTTTCTGTTCATCATTCTCTCGGTGTATTCGCGCAACACCGCTTTGCGGTCGTCGCTCACCGAGAGCTCGTCGAGATGCAGTCTGCTCTGTTCGAAGTATTCCTTTATCCTCTGTTCGGCGAGTTTGTCGATACCGAGCCTGTTGTAAATCTCCGTCACGGCAGCTATTTTCTCAGCCGGGTCGAATTCTGTCGCCGTGGTCCATCTCTCCAGTTCGGCACGCGTTTCGGCGTCGGCTCTGTTGAAGGCGTTGATGAGCATGAACGTCTTCTTGTTTGATGTGATGTCGCCGCCGATAGCCTTTCCGAACACCTTCGGGTCGCCATACACGTCGAGCAGGTCGTCCTGCAGCTGGAACGCCAGTCCCACCTTCTCTCCGAAGGCATACAGGGCGTTGGCGTCGGCATCCGAAGCCCCTGCCACCACGGCACCCATCTTGAGTGCGCAAGCCAGCAATACGCTGGTCTTCAATCGTATCATCTCGATGTATTCCTCTTCAGCCACGTCGTTGCGCGTTTCGAATTCCATGTCGAACTGCTGTCCTTCGCTCACCTCCAGTGCCGTCTCGGTGAAGAGGTCGAGTGCGGGTTTGAGATATTCGGTGTCGCATTTCGCCAGGTGTTCGTAAGCCAATACGAGCATCGTGTCGCCGGAGAGGATCGCCGTGTTGTCGTCCCATTTCTTGTGAACTGTCGGTCTGCCGCGCCTCATGTCCGCCTTGTCCATGAGGTCGTCGTGTAGCAGTGTGTAGTTGTGGTAGGTCTCCAGTGCCGTTGCCACGGGCAGTATTCTGTCCACGTCGTCGTGGAAGAGGTTGTATGCCATGAGCACGAACGACGGGCGTATGCGCTTTCCTCCGGCGGCGAGCACGTATTCTATCGGGTCGTAGAGCGACTTTGGTTTTCTCTCGTAGGGCAGTGATGCGATGTATGCATTCACTTTCTCCTGTATTTCGGTTGCTGTCAGCATAATTATGTTTTTTTTGTTAGGTTTATCGTATTTATTATATGTATGTTAATTATTCAAGAATATGTTAATTATTCAAGTTTCGCAGATCTTCCATTTGTTGGATGGGAGATGCAGGTTGCACCGTATATCGAAGGACTGTCGATGTCAGCCTTTGCCTTATCGATGTCAGCCTTTGCCTGCCTTTGCCAGTCAGAGGTAGTGTATCAGTCCCTCCCCTACGGGGGAGGTTAGGTGGGGGCTGATGTCATTTAGCCGTAGTAACCAATTCCTTCCCTTTGGGAAGGTTAGGATGGGTTTGCGGTTAGGTGGGGGCTGACATCATTTAGCCGGTGTAACCAGTTCCTTCCCTTGGGGAAGGTTAGGATGGGTTTGAAGTTTAGGATGGGTTTGCGGCCAGTTGGCTATCCATCATTCTGCATCCTTATTCTCCATTCCTGCGGAAAGAGGTTGTTGGTTCTGTTGCCCAAGTTTTTCACGAATCCCAGGTTCAGTCCCTGATACCCCACGACCACGAATCCGCGCGGCGTGTCAGGCGGCAACTGTATCGGTTCGCGTCTGAGATACGCAATCGCCGTGTCGCGGTCGAGCTCCGCCGTGGCGAAGGCTTCGGGATTGAATGCCGTTGAGAGGGCGAGACCTTCGGCAGGTATGATGTCCTTGCCCTTCGGCTCTCCCAGTTCGATGCCGGCATGCATCACGCGCAGCTTCTCCAGTGCGATGTCATACACGTTGCGCCACTGTTTTCTCACCGCCACGAAGCGCTGTCCGAGCGTGGTGATGCAGAAGTCCTCGTTTCCCTTTATCCATCCGCTCATCTCCTTAGCCCCCTTCACGGCCTGTTCTGCCGACGCCTTTCCGCGCCGCTTCAGCTTCTTGTCCTTTTTCGCTGCCGAGGAGTCGAGCAGGCTTATTGTGGTCTGCTGCGAGGCATCGCTTCCCGTCTGTCGCAGCGCCGCCATATACAGACCTTCCGATCGCGTCTCGCCCGGAATGAAATGCTTCTCAGAAAGCTTTTCCATCTGCCACTCAGAGCAGATGAAGTCTACGTTCTCCTCATCCTCCTGTCTGTTGTATGTGCAGGTGGAATATATGAGCAGTCCGCCGTCTCTCAGACACGGCATGATGTCGGTGATAATCTCCCGTTGCAGTGCGGCGCATTTCTTCACGTTAGCCACCGACCATTCCCTTATCGCCCCCTCGTCTTTGCGGAACATCCCTTCGCCGGAGCAGGGCACGTCGGCGAGTATCACGTCAAACTGCAGTCTGCTGCGCTGATAGTCAATGGCGTAGCTGTTTGTCACTATCACGTCGGGGTGTCCGAATTTCTGTATGTTCTCCATCAGGATGTTTGCCCTGGGGCGCATCGGCTCGTTGGTCATCAGCAGACTCCCCTCGGGCAGCACGCTGCGCATGGCGGTGGACTTCCCTCCCGGTGCGGCACACAGGTCGAGCACCATCAGCGGACGGTCGGCAGGAGCGTGGTCGCGTATCACCTGGGTGATATACATCGAGGCGGCCTCCTGCACGTAGTATGCTCCGGCGTGTAGCAGGGGGTCGAGAGTGAACATCGGCCGCTCCTTGAGATAGCGTCCCTCCCGACACCATTCCACGGGCTTGTCTTCCTCGGCAGGCAGCGCCATGCTGCCGGCTTTGAATTTCAGAGGGTTCAGGCGCACGCTCACCGGCGGTTCCTCGTCCATGGCTTCAGCGAAACGTGTCCACCGTTCCTCTCCCATGATTTCCCGGGTGTATGTGGTGAACTCCTCTGGTAGTGTCGTTTTCGGCGTGGTGGTCATCGTGTGGTGTTATGTTTTTTTGTTATGATTCCTTTTTTTGTTTATCCCAAATCGGTCGTTAGGGCTTGCTTGGATTTGTTCCCCATCGGCAGTGCTCCTATTATTCACTTGGCATCGGTTGTTGAGGCTTCGCAAAATGACAGCAGGGATTTCTAAGATTTTACAAATATAGTGCTTTTCTCCTTCATATCGCCCATTCGGCTGAAAGAAAATGGTGTTTGCATCAGTTTTTAACAAATATTCAAGGCCTAAAGACCCGATTATGGATAAAGCGTCAAACAATTGATAGAAACAAAAAACAGTGACGAAT
>CAVBFA010000080.1:0-11674 GCA_963594595.1 Oscillibacter sp.
ACCTGCGACAGCCTGGTCCCAAACCAGGAACGCTACCAACTGCGCTACACCCCGATTGTTTTGTTCATGTCTCTATTGTACCGACATAGTGCTATTTTACTTACATAAAAAGAGAATGATCGAAATCATTCTCCTTATGTCGGGGTGACAGGACTCGAACCTGCGACAGCCTGGTCCCAAACCAGGAACGCTACCAACTGCGCTACACCCCGAATATTTGTTTTTACAATCTTCTTGTGTCGACAACTTTTGTTGCACTTGTTTCTTGATTGCGGGTGCAAAGGTATGGATTTTTTTTGTTTCTGCAAAACTTTTTACGGAAAAAGCCTTAAGTTGTATGCTCTTTTTTGAATAGTTTACAGTAATTTTCCTGAAAATACAATTTTCACATTATTATATATTGTTTTTTCCTTTATCTGAATTGCGATTGTTTGATGAATATCAGAGTGGGGAAGGGGATGGATTATTGACCAATGGTGGTCTGTCACATCCCCTTTGTTGGCTTGCAATCATTATTGTTGTATTATCCTCAAACCAGAGAGTGGCTGTCAATGTATTTTTGCATTTCGTTTTTGTAGCTTTCTGAGATGGGGAGATATTGGTCACCGATAACAATGCGAAAGCGGTCGATCAGTTCCACTTTGGGCATGTGTACGATGTATGATCTGTGTATGCGCATGAATTCTGGCGATGGAAGGTATTCCTCCACCTTCTTCATGTTCATTAGAGACATGATGTTTTTAGAACTGTCGGTGAAATTAAATTTCACATAGTCTTTCACTCCCTCTACATAAAGAATATCGTCGAAGTTGATTTTCTGCAGCTTGTATTCGCTTTTCACGAATACGAACCGGTCTTCGCACATTGTCTTCTGTCTGTCTTGAATGTCAAACCACTCGAGGGCCTTGTTTGCAGTCTGCAGGAATCTCTCGAAACTGATGGGTTTCAGAAGATAGTCGAGTGCATTGACATTGTAGCCGTCAATCGCATATTGGTTGAAAGCCGTAGTGAACACGATTTTCGTTTCCTTGCTGATTATACGTGCAAATTCCAGTCCGCTGAGTTCCGGCATCTGTATGTCGAGGAATATCAGGTCGATCTTTCTTTCGCGTATGGTCTTTATTGCTTGTGTGGCACTGTTGTACACTCCTTCCACTCTGAGGAAGGGCACCTTCTGAGCATAACTTTCCAGCAGCTCTGCTGCCAGCGGCTCGTCGTCAATTATCACGCAGTTTAGTGTCATAAATATATATGTTAGAATAATAAATCTTGTTATTGTCTTTTGTTCCTTTTTCCCATGTATACTTTTTGTGGTAGGCAAGTTCGAGGCGTTTGCCCACCTGTTCAAGGCCGATGCCGTGACCGCTTCTGTCGGTGTCTTTTTTGGGGAAATTTGAATTTTCTATCTCGCATGCGATATGGTTGCAGTCGGCATGTATGTTTATGTGTATGAAACTGTCGGCTGTCGTTCCTATGCCATGCTTGAAGGCATTCTCTATCAGCGAGATGAAAATAAGGGGAGCAATCCTCAGTTCCGTGTCTTTGGGCACGTTGACGTCGATTTGTATCTTGGTAGTCTTCGGAATGCGGATTTTCATCAGGTTGATATAGCTGTGGATAAACTTAATCTCATCGTCGAGTCTGACGAAGTCCTGCTGGTTGTCGTAGAGGATATGCCTGAGCATACCGCTGAGTTCCAGTATCGCATCTTGTGCTTTCTGCTGGTTGAAGGCAGTGAGGGCGTAGATGTTGTTGAGGGTGTTGAGCAGGAAATGGGGATTGACCTGATTCCTCAGGTTCTTCAGCTCTGCATCCTGTTTTGCCATCTCTGCTTCCCGACGTGCCGCTTCTGACGACTGCCATTTGATTGACAGTATCGACATGGCTGCTATGGCTGCAGTAACAGTCATGTTGAAAATATTTCTCAGAATGAATATCAAGTCCATCAACGCATTCGGCTTTCTCATCGGATGCAGGTGATGTTCCGGATGGAAGAATATCCTAAGGCTCACCTGAAACCAGATATGCAGCCCTAATCCCATTATTATCACCAATGCTATGGTATATGTCCAGAACTTACGCTTTTGTCCTTTGAGCAACAGTTTGGGCGTGAGATATAGATAAGTAGTGTAGAACACCAGCATCATGGCAATTGGTGTGGAAAACATCGGTATCAGCTTGTCTGCTTCAAAACGGTCACCTCTGTCGAAGAATGTGAGCGGGGATATTAATATCACGAGCCATACGGCAACGTGGATAGCAACAAGGGTCTTCTTGTATGAGTTCATGGCGTTGAATTTTTTCTTCTTATATTTAGATCATTCATATCTGAGAGCCTCGATGGGGTCGAGCTGTGCTGCTTTCTTTGCCGGATACCAACCAAAGAACACACCTGTAAAGGTACACACAGCGAAGCTCATGACGATACTCCATGGCTGTATGTATATCGGCCAGTGGGCAATGAGGTTGATGGCATATGATGAACCGACGCCTATCAGTACGCCAATGATACCTCCTGTCACGCTGAGCAGTATCGCCTCGATGAGGAATTGGTTGAGGATGTCCACTCCGCGTGCTCCAACGCTCATTCTGAGTCCGATCTCTTTGGTTCTCTCAGTCACGCTCACGTACATGATATTCATGATACCGATGCCTCCCACTATAAGTGAAATGCCAGCCACACATCCCAACAGAATGGTCATCATATCGGTGGTGGAGTTCATCATTGATGCAAGCTCCTCTTGTGAGCGTATGTTGAAGTCGTCATCGTCGGCTTCCTGCATGTCTGTGGCCTCTTTCAGTTTGTGGTTGCGACGCAGGATTGTGGTTATCTCGTCTGTAGCCTTGTCTGTGAGTCCTTCTGTTATTGCAGAACAGTTGATGCTTCCGAGATATGTCTGTGCGAGTATCCTCTTCATCACAGAAGTGTAGGGGGCAAGCACGAGATCGTCCTGGTCCATACCCATCGTGTTGTATCCTTTCTTCTTCAACACTCCGACGACTCTGAACGGTATGCTGTTGAAACGCACCACACGCCCGATGGGATCGCTGCCGTCGGGAAAGAGATTGTCAACTACGGTCTGTCCTAGAACGCATACCTTTGCACTTGACTTTATGTCTTCATCTGAAAACATATCTCCATCGCTCACGCTGAGTTGGCGGATAGAGAGGTAGTCGGTATTCACTCCATAGATAGTGGATGGGGTGTTGTTGTTGCCGTAGATGAATTGTCCGCTTTTGTTCACCACCGGACTTATTGCTGAAATGTACTTACATTCGTCTTTAAGCGACTGATAGTCGGTAAGTTTCAGGGTTTCCATTGATGAGGCATCCTGTCTTACTCCGCCTCTCATGTCGGCTCCAGGGTTTATCATTATCATGTTAGAGCCCATCTCGGCAATGTTTGCCTGTATGCTTTTCTTTGACCCCTGGCCTATGGCAAGCATGGCAATGACCGAAGCCACGCCGATGATAATGCCGAGGGCTGTGAGAAAAGACCGCATTTTGTTGGCGGCTATTGCTCTGAGGGCTATCTTGAAGAGATTGCTGTAATTCATTGTCTTGTCCTCCTTGGTTTATTCGTCGGTGCTTGGCGGCAATTGTGCAAGTGCTTCGGCAGCCGACTGTATATTGTTATTGTATTCGTCGCTTATCACCTTGCCGTCTCTGAGCATGATGTTACGGCTCGAATAGTTGGCCAGGTCGGGGTTGTGGGTCACGAATATTATTGTTCTTCCCGCTGCGAAGAGTTTCTGGAAGAGCACGAGGATTTCGAACGATGTCCTTGTGTCGAGGTTTCCTGTAGCTTCGTCGGCAAGTATTACGGCAGGGTTGTTCACCAAGGCACGGGCTATGGCCACACGTTGCATTTGTCCACCTGACATCTGGTTGGACTTGTGGTATAGGCGGTCGCCCAACCCCACAGCCTTGAGGGCTTCAATAGCCCTGTCATGTCTTTCTGTTGCCGAAACGTCGGAGTTGTACATAAGCGGAAGCTCTACGTTCTCTATGCTGGTGGTCTTTGGCAACAGATTGTAGTTCTGGAATATGAAACCTATTTTCCTGTTGCGCAGCACGGCTCGTTGTGGTTTTGACATTGTTCTCACCGATACCCCGTCGAGCAGATATTCACCGCTTGATGGGGTGTCGAGGCATCCGAGCTGGTTTAGCAATGTAGACTTTCCGGAGCCCGACTTGCCCATGATGGTTACGAATTCACCCTCATATATCTTGAAAGAGACACCCCTCAAGGCATGTACCATCTCATCGCCTACAAGAAATTCTCTTTTAACGTTCTGTAGTCCTATAACGACTTTTTTACTGTCCATATTGTTCTGATTCATGACTTTTTAAGTTTCATGCATTTTTGTGGAACTTTGAATATCATTGATATGAAACTGTAACTTTTATTTCTTCTTCTTCTGACCTGGACCCTTAGGAGCGAATGGGCTGCTTTCATTGTTGTTTTCAGCCTGTTCATCATCGTTTTCGTTGGCAGCCTTAGCGTTTGTTATTATCTCCAGTCCTTTGCTCACACCACTCAGAATCTCGGTATGTATTCCGTCAGACATACCTATTTGCACAGCATGTGCCTTAAAGGTGTTGCCTTCGCATGTCCATACTTTATTTTTTCCCTTACAGTCAACTATCTTGCAGCCTTTAATCAGATCTTGGGTCGGAGTGAAACGCAAGGCCTTTGTGGAAACGCACAACACATTCTGGCGTTCTGCCGTATAAATCGTGACGTTGGCTGTGAGGCCTGGCTTCAGTTTCAGTTCGCTGTTTGGGGCACTTATCACTACTTCATATGTTACTACGTTGTTTGTCGTTGTAGCTTCCTGTCTTACTTGTTTCACCACTCCTTCGAAAGTGTCGTTAGGATAGGCGTCGACGGTGAATGATACGCGTTCGCCTTCTTTCACGTCGCCGATGTCGGCCTCGTCGACGTTTGCCACAACCTGCATGTCTTTCAGGTCTTTGGCAATGGTAAAGAGTTCAGGAGTGGCATAGCTTGCGGCTACGGTCTGTCCTTCCTCTACAGACTTGGAAATCACGACTCCGTCTATTGGTGAGGTGATGATGGCATAGCTGAGATTGGTTTGGGCTTTCTGAACCATCTCTCTCGACTGGGCCACCTGGTCTTTTGCCTTCTCATAGTTCAGCTTTGCCGATTCATATTCGTCTGCGCTTACCAGTCCTTTCTTGAACAATGTCGCATAGCGCTTGTAGTTTGCAGATTCGTAGTTCAGTGAACTCTGTGCACTCGACAAGTTCGCCTTTGCGGTATTCAGTTCGCTGATGAGGTTTGTCTTGTCCAATTCTGCTATTATCTGTCCTTTCTTCACCACTGTATTGTAGTCAACATACAGTCTTGAGATGATTCCTGATACCTGTGTACCCACCGTTACTGAAGTCACAGGTTCTACGCTTCCCGTAGCAGTAACGCTGTTCTTGATGCTTGCTGGCTCAACCTTTGCCGTGTCGAATGTCACCGTCTGTTCTTTTTTTCCTCCGGAGAACATCCATGTTGCTATCGCGAGGACTGCTATAATGCCAATCCCAATCCATATTTTGCTTGTCTTTTTCATATTCTTAATACTTTCTTGGTTTTTGATATTCTTGTTTCTTTTTATTGTTGTAAGATTATTTTACGGACAGATTGCTTGTTGGCTATCTATTGCCGTAAAGGTCAAGCATCTGTTTTGAGAGAATTGTCATGTATTTGCTTTGTAGCATATCCTGTTGGGCCTTAATCAGATTCGTCTTGCTGTTCATCAATTCTATGATGTTCTTTAATCCCAGTCTGAATTGCTCGTTCATAAGGTCGTAGCTCATTTGCGCACTTTCAACATTACTCTTTGCTGCCAGATATTTCTGTTGGTTATTGTTGGCGTCGATCCAGTATCCCTCAACGGCATTCCATATTTTCTTCTTCTGGTCGTCCAGTTCCAGCAATGCGTTTTCTCTTGCAATACGAGCTTTGTTCAATGCAGTCTTTGTTTGTCGCTGATCGTAGATAGGCATGCTTACTGTAGCTCCTAGTGCCATGTCGAAGTTCGTTTTTATCTGGTTCCTCCATGAGTTCTCGTTCATTGATGAGGTACTTGTCATGGCTGATCCCGTGAGACTTATCGTAGGCATGTAGCTTGCCTTTGCAATGGCGATGTTTAGATTGCTGCTTTTTATTCCGAGCTGGCTGTATACAATCTCCGGTCTGTTTGAGATGGCATTTTCATACACAGAGCTCAGTGCTGGAACTGTTGCTGTGGCTTGGGCGTCGGTTGCTTCTGGTAAAACGATTTCAAAACCACTTTCATCGGTAATCTCCAACAGTTGTTTTAGTTGTGACTTGTATTTTGCCAGATTACTTTCAGTTTCCACGATGCCGTATTTGTCGTTTGCTGCCTGAGCTGAGAGTTGTGCCAGATCGGCTTTCGACATCTTTCCTACGTTCACCATCTCTTTACCTCTGTTCTCGTTGGCCAGACTAGCGTCATATGATTGTTTGTTTACTGTCAGGGCCTCGTTGGTATAGAGAATCTGTACGTAGAGCTGTGTTATCTGCTCTTCGATTGTCTTTGCTGTTATGGCAGAGTCGGCAGCGGCTTGTTCTTCTGCCACTTTGCTTAATTTCAGAGTGTTGGTGTTTTTGTTGCCGTTCCATACTGTCCAGTTGGCATTCACTCCGTATGTTCCGTTATACGACAGTTTGTCAACGCTGCGTTGTACAGTACCATTGCTCACCATACCCATGCTTTCGTTTGGCCACGGCCTGAATCCCATCCCCTGAGTTGTGCTCGCATTCACAGATGGCAGTAGTTGGGCTTTTGCCTGGAGTGTGTTCTCGCGTGCTGTCTGCTTATCGAGTGCTTTCTTCTTCAATGAGATGTTGTTGGCCAAGGCATAGTCAATGCATTCCTCAAGAGTCCACCGTTTTGTAGTTTGTGCAAAAGAGGAGACTATCGACAAAGATGCCAAGGCTGTAGTCATAATGATTTTGTTCATATTTGCTTTCTTTGATTACGTTGCAAATATAGGCATTCTATTTCCTGCATGATAATGAAATAGATATAAGGGGTGTGTTAGTAGAGGAAAAGTTTTGTTTCTTAGATGTAAAACATCGAAATTAACTGTTTTTTAACAGAAATACGAACTCATGGACGAGTGTGATTGTGGAGAATCATCCTAACCTTTTTCAAAGTAAGAAACTGTTGCCTGTTATCTTATGTGCATATATGAGACATTATAGGTCTATTCGTAGTGTGTTTTGATAACTTGTTTCTTCCTTTGAGAAGGTTAGGATGATGAAGAAATTATCCCTTGTTCTTGGTCAGAAAGGCTTCTGCTCTCTGCAGGTCTGCTGGAGTGTCAATGCCTACGGTTTCAACATCTGTCAGTCCCACCTTAATCTTGTATCCATTCTGCAACCATCTCAATTGCTCCAGACTCTCAGCCATTTCGAGTGATGACTGCGGTAACTTGGTTATTTCTTTCAGTACGTTTCTTCTGTAGGCGTAAAGGCCGATGTGTTTCAGATAGTTGAAGTTCTGAAGCCATTCACCGTGGTCCACATTCCTGAGATAAGGAATCACGCTGCGGCTGAAATACA
Organism: Oscillibacter sp.; assembly: GCA_963594595.1. Taxonomy (GTDB): domain Bacteria; phylum Bacteroidota; class Bacteroidia; order Bacteroidales; family Bacteroidaceae; genus Prevotella. Next base: position 7,610 of record CAVBFA010000080.1, read on the forward strand.
TTGCATATCCGTTGTTGTCTCTAACTATTTTAGGTGAGTTCGGATTGTCAAGATCAACAATGTCCTGGTCTTTTGTGAAGGGCTTTCCGAGTGTCGCAATCTGAGTGTTGTCGTCATCGAAACAACGGCAAAGCTCTTTTATCTGTGACTCATGGATAAACGGTTCGTCGCCTTGTATGTTTATCACAACGTCGTACTCTTCGCTGAGTTTTTCTACTGCTTCTTCAATACGGTCAGTTCCGCTCTTGTGTTTTGCGGAAGTCATGATTGCCTTTCCGCCGAATTCTGCTACAGCATTGAAAATGCGGTCATCATCAGTGGCTACATATACGTCGTCGAGCACTTTCTTTACTTGTTCGACGACTCTTTGAATCACTGTCTTTCCGCCTAGTATGGCGAGTGGTTTTCCGGGGAAACGTTGTGATGCGTATCTCGCCGGTATTATTCCTACGAATTTCATATTTCTGTTTTTTTGTTTTAAGTTGACAATTCCATTGAGTGAGGTTGTCGGTGACTTGATATCAAATCCTGAACCTTATATATGATCTGTCATCGAAAGAAGTTTGTCCCTCGTTGAGGCCTTTGGTCGCTATGTTTTCGTATATACATAGCGGGTCTTCTTTGAGCAGTCTCTGCAGCTCTGTTTCGCTTTCGTTAAGCGTAGTCATCAACTTCGGGTATCCGTCAGATGCAAACACTATTTCATGCGTTCGGTCATCTATGGGTATAACCTTCACGAGATGTGTAGGGATGTTGAATCCGTCTATTACCGGGTAGAGCTTGTTCTGTTCCAGACATGCTTTCTTCAATGTTGGCAATATTGCTTTGCGCCCGATGTCATTCCTTCTCATTTCGGTTTCAGACATACCTTCTTTCAAGGCTTTTCTTATTATTAGCGCTCTTTGGACTGCAATCTCTTTTTCCCCTGGTTTGGGATTCTCGTATAGTTTTCCGTCAACGAGACACTGACAGTCGCCCACCATCCATATCTCCTTCCTGCTGAGGCTGTAGACGATGGCACTTGCCGTCATCCTGTTTGTTGGAACATCATTCAGCTTTTGGATGTCAACAGCATATGCATTATATATGGAACGGATTTCTTCTGTCACCCTCTCGCAAAACCTCTCCATACAGATGTCGCGTGGCATCTTTTTGATAGTTTTTATGATAGCGAGCATGCAGTATCTGCCATTACTCATCTCAGGGTTGACTTTCAGCTCAGTTTTGCTTGTACTTCCGTCTACTACGGCAACGAAATTGTCATCTGCCGTTATGCCGTCCTCGTTTAGCAGCCTGCCCGCCTTTCCTTCCGTCTTTTGTTCTATGATTGTCATTTCCTTTTTCGTTGTTGTTTGAAGTCGGTCTTCCCGTTCTGCCTGTGTTCTTTCCATACCCGTTCTTACTCCAGGCATGCTCGCTGCTATTTCTAGAATATCCATTGTCGTTGGGAGAATATCCTTTTTTGTTGCGGCTTCGGTTGTTGCCTTCATGTGAGTCTTGTCTGTCGTCCTTCCATTGGTTGCTTGTGCGTGGGCCGGCAGATGTCTGCTTGTAGGCGTTGGCATAGAGTTGGGTTATGAGGTCAGCTCTTCCGATTCGTTTCAACTCTCTTTCAATGTTTCGTCTCTCTTCTGGCTTATACCAGAAGAAGAACTGCCTTTGGGCTAGTTTTTCTTTCGGTGTCTTAGCTGAAAACACAGGTTCGAGTGTATATGGGTGAAAACCTGTATACCATGTTTCCGTACTTACTGTCATTGGAGTGGGCGTGAAGTCCTGTACCTGTTCCAGATGAAAATCCAGTTTTTTGGTCTTTACTGCGAGTTCTGCCATGTCTTCCTCCATGCATCCGGGATGGCTGCTGATGAAGTAGGGGATAATCTGTTGGTTCAGGTTCTCTTCCTTGTTTATTCTGTCGAATATCCGTTTGAACTCTCCAAACTGTTCGAATGATGGTTTTCTCATAAGCCTCAGCACATTGTCTGACGTATGTTCAGGAGCAACTTTCAGTCGTCCGCTGACGTGCTTGCAAATAAGTTCCCTTGTATATTCTCGTGCAGCCCGGTTCGCTTTTTCGTCCTTGCTCTTGTATAGCAGCAGGTCGTATCTCACACCGCTTCCGATGAAACTTTTCTTTATTCCAGGCAGAGCGTCAACAGAATGGTAGATGTCGAGCAGAGCCGTGTGGTCCGTGTTGAGGTTCGGACATATCTGCGGGTTGATACACGATGGCCTTTTGCATTTCTCGCATAGATTTTTGTTGCGCCCAGACAGTCCATACATATTTGCAGACGGACCGCCAAGGTCGCTGAGATAGCCTTTGAACCCCTCCATCTGGATTACCTTCTTCACTTCTTTAAGTATGCTTTCTTTGCTTCGGCAAACTATAAATTTGCCCTGATGCGCACTTATGGTACAGAAGGCACATCCTCCAAAACATCCTCTGTGGATGTTAACAGAGAATTTTATCATCTCATATGCCGGAATGCGCTTGTTCTTGTATTTTGGGTGGGGCAAACGGGTGTAAGGCAAGTCGAAGACCATGTCCAATTCCTTAGTGTCCATCGGTGGATAAGGCGGATTCACCACTACGTATTCTTTGCCCAATCCCTGAATGATGCGCTGTGCATGGATTTTGTTTGACTCTTCCTCTATGTGTCTGAAGTTCTCCGCTTCTGCCTTTTTGTTTTGCAGACATTCCTCGTGAGAGTGGATAACGATGTCCTTTTCTGTTATTCCTCCGCTTATTCCATCTTCTGGTGAAATGTAAACTGTCTGTGGAATGTCTTTAATCTCTTTGATTTCTTTGCCGTCAATGAGTTGTTTGGCGAGTTCCACGATGGGTTTCTCTCCCATGCCATATATGATGATGTCTGCCCCGGCTTCTTTCAGAATGCAAGGCATGAGCTTGTCTTGCCAATAGTCGTAATGGGTGAGTCTTCTCAGCGAAGCTTCTATGCCGCCTAGCACTATAGGCACGTCGGGGTAAATCTTCCTTAGGATTCTGCTGTATACAATGGTAGGATATTCCGGTCTGCAATCGTGTCTTCCGTCGGGGCTATATGCATCTTCCGACCTCAGTCTTTTGTTTGCCGTGTATTTGTTCACCATGGAGTCCATGCAGCCAGGGGATATTCCGAAGAACAATCTTGGCTTTCCAAGTTTCTTGAAGTCCCTGTAGTCGCCGTGCCAGTCGGGTTGTGGCACTATTGCTACCTTCAATCCGTTGGCTTCAAGCACTCTTCCTATTACTGCCGCTCCAAACGACGGGTGGTCTACGTATGCGTCTGCAGAGAACAGGATGACGTCAAGTTCATCCCATCCTCTGAGCTCCACTTCCTTCTTTGTCGTTGGCAGCCAGTCTGTAAGTCTCAGTTCCGCCATCAGTCCTCAATTTCGGTTTCACCGTTGTTTTTCTCGTCCCATTCTATATATAGGAGTACGAGTTGGTGTAGTCCGAAAGCTTTCATGTTCTTGTTGTAAATCACGTCGAGACACAGGTCTATCAGTCCTTTGTCTGCACCCATGTTAGACTCCAGCATCGACCTCATGTTGAGTTTGAGCTTGTCGAGTACGGTTTCGTCAATGAAGCCTGTGCTGTCGATGAGATTTCTTAATAATGAATATTTCTTTACTGTTGCCAGATGTTCGTCTGTCACGTTTATGCTTCTTGTTCCCGAAGCGTTAGCTTGAATCTTGTACATTTTATTTTGTTTTTATTTGTTTACGAATTAATTGGTTAGACAAGTATTCCTCTTTTTCTCTGTCGGCGGTCTGAAAGGTGAATGAGGAGGTCTTCTTGGCCGTTTGGCGGGTCAAATAATTAAAGTTATTTGCTTCCTCTTGTTTATTCATCTAGAAATGTCAGAAATCCCCTCATTATCATTCTCCTTGCTTTTGCCGATGTTATGCATTCGAAGGGGAAACCCATTGCGAGAGTTCTGTTGGCTGTTCCCTTATATGCCACACAGGCCGACTTGCCGTTGGCGTAAGTAAGCGTGCAGAATGCTTGTGGAGTGGGTGATACCACGTTTACTCTTGTTGCAGCGTAGTGTCTGTCGTTGAGTG